>NZ_SZVK01000063.1:0-18620 GCF_005280595.1 Escherichia sp. MR
GGACAGCTGATAGAAACAGAAGCCACTGGAGCACCTCAAAAACACCATCATACACTAAATCAGTAAGTTGGCAGCATTACCCGTTTGTGCTGGCCTGTCGGCGTGACCACCCATTAGCCAAAAAGCAGCTGGTGGAATGGCAGGAACTGGTAGGTTACAAAATGATTGGCGTGCGCTCCTCCAGCGGCAACCGACTGCTGATTGAGCAAAAATTGTCCGACAAACCCTGGAAGCTGGACTGGTTTTACGAAGTGCGTCATCTTTCGACGTCATTAGGACTGGTGGAAGCAGGACTGGGGATTTCGGCGCTTCCTGGCCTGGCAATGCCTCATGCGCCCTATTCTTCTATTATTGGTATCCCGCTGGTGGAACCCGTTATACGTCGGACATTGGGGATTATTCGTCGCAAAGATGCCGTGCTTTCTCCGGCAGCAGAACGCTTTTTTGCCTTGCTGATTAATTTGTGGACTGATGATAAAGACAATTTATGGACCAATATCGTCGAACGCCAGAGACATGCGTTACAGGAGATGGGGTAATACCCCGGCGCAGGAAATACTGCGCCGGGTAACTCAACGGTTAGTGTGCGTTCACCACCACCCACATCGGCCCCTGCCCGACCGCATAGCGACCTTTTTCATGCAGTAGCCCCTGCTCGCCGACAATTTCGTAAACTGAGATGTGGTGAGATTTTTGCCCGGCGGCAATCAGATACTTGCCACTGTGATCAACGTTAAAGCCGCGCGGCTGGGTTTCCGTTGGCTGGAAACCTTCTTTGCTCAACACGCTGCCATCTTCCGAAACGCTGAAAACGGTAATCAGACTGGCGGTACGGTCACAGGCGTATAAATGACGACCATCCGGAGTAATATGAATATCAGCCGCCCAACGGGTGTCGGAGAAGTTTTCCGGCATCATATCCAGCGTCTGGACACATTCGATATTGCCGTGCGGATCTTTCAGTTCCCAGACATCCACTGAACTGTTTAACTCATTGACGCAATACGCATATTGTTCGTTTGGATGGAACACCATATGACGCGGCCCGGCGCCTTCAACGGTCGTCACTTCCGCCGGGTCCTGCGCTACCAGATGACCATCATCGCTGACCGTAAACAGGCAGATGCGATCCTGCTTTAATGCCGGAACCCACAGCGTGCGGTTATCCGGTGAGATATTGGCGGAATGGCAGCCGTCCAGCCCCTCGACCACATCGACGACGCCCACTGGCAGGCCATCTTCCAGTCGCGTTACGCTCACGTTACCCGCATTGTAAGAACCTACAAAGACAAACTGTCCCTGGTGATCGGTAGAAATATGCGTCGGGCTACCCGGCAGCGCCGACTCTGCGGCGAATGTCAGTGCACCGTCGTCCGGGGCGATACGATACGCCAGGACGCGAAACTCAGGGCGAACGCCAACGTAGAGATAACGTTTGTCCGGGCTGACCACCATCGGCTGCACCTGCCCCGGCACATCAACAACCTGCGTCAGCGTCAGTGCGCCTTCATGATTCAGGTTCCAGACGTGAATTTGCTGGCTCTCAGGGCTGGCGATATAAACTGTTTGCTTCATGAATGCTCCTTTGCATTTAGCAACTGACTGTAACAGCTAAAATTAGTCGCTTTTGGCGGTGAATGCTGAATTAAAGCGCAGAATTTTGTCCGATAGTGGTATCGGTGTACCATTCGCTCAGACGAAAATTCTTAACCTTAATCTGGAATACGCCATGACCACACGCGTGATTGCTCTCGACTTAGACGGCACCTTATTGACCCCGAAAAAGACCTTGCTTCCTTCATCGATAGAAGCCCTGGCCCGCGCTCGCGAAGCAGGCTATCAATTAATCATCGTCACAGGTCGCCATCACGTCGCTATTCATCCTTTTTATCAGGCGCTGGCGCTGGATACACCTGCTATTTGCTGTAATGGCACCTATTTGTATGATTATCATGCAAAAACCGTGCTGGAAGCCGATCCAATGCCCGTAAACAAAGCCCTGCAACTCATTGAGATGCTGAATGAACACCACATTCACGGCCTGATGTATGTGGATGATGCAATGGTGTATGAACACCCGACCGGGCATGTCATTCGTACTTCTAACTGGGCGCAAACCCTGCCACCAGAACAGCGTCCTACCTTTACCCAGGTTGCCTCACTGGCCGAGACGGCACAAGAAGTTAAGGCGGTGTGGAAGTTCGCCCTGACGCACGATGACCTGCCGCGATTGCAGCATTTTGGTAAGCATGTTGAACATGAATTGGGACTGGAGTGCGAATGGTCCTGGCACGATCAGGTTGATATTGCACGCGGCGGCAACAGCAAAGGTAGACGCCTGACGAAATGGATTGAGGCACAAGGCTGGTCGATGGAAGATGTGATTGCGTTTGGCGATAACTTTAATGATATCAGTATGCTGGAAGCCGCCGGAACGGGTGTAGCGATGGGCAACGCCGATGACGCAGTAAAAGCCCGCGCCAATATTGTGATTGGAGATAACACCACCGACAGCATTGCTCAGTTCATTTATAACCGCCTGATTTAATCAGGCGGTTATCGACACACTTTTAATTTGCGCGTACAGCCACAGGCCTGGTCTGATTGCCAGTTCATCCCTCGCCCACGGGCTAATACGCGCCCACAGCTTTTTACCCCCGACTTCCAGTTCGACCTCCACCTGGCCGTTGTCGTCATAGCTATTGACCACTTTTGCGCGCAACACGTTACGAATGCTGGTTTGCTGCGGAGGCTGTAAAACCAGCGAGACATCGGAAGCCTGAATGCGGATACGTAGCGCAGCTTGCAGCGGCGCGTCCAGCTTATTGACCCACAAATGCTGATCGCCCAGCGCCAGCGCGGTCATTGCGTAATGCGGGTGATGTTCCAGTATCGACACTTTCAGAATGCTGCTTTGTTGCTCTTTCGGCAGCCACGGATTCATCACGCTGCTGTCCCATACCTCTTCCAGCGCGCCAAAGGCTTTTACCTGACCGTTTTCCAGCACCATCACTCTGTCTGCCAGATGGAGGATCTCATCCAGCGAATGGCTGACATACAACATCGGAATGTTGATTTCCCGCGTCAGACGTTGCAGATAAGGCAACAGTTCGCGTTTACGCGGAATATCCAGTGACGCCAGCGGTTCATCCAGCAACAGCAATTCCGGTGCTGTCAGCAAAGCCCGCCCAATCGCCACACGCTGTTTTTCGCCTCCGGACAGGCTGCCCGGTAAACGGTCAAGCAACGGTTCAATGCCTAAAAGCGCCACCAGCTTATCGAACTGATCGACCATGCTTTTCGCCATGCCGTAGCGCAAATTGCCACGCACTTTGTAATGCGGAAACAGCCGCGCATCCTGAAACACATAGCCAACACGACGCTTTTCTGGCGTCAGGCATATACCTTTTTCGGCATCATTTAGTACCCGACCATTGAGGACAATCCGCCCTTTTTGCGGACGCGTCAGTCCACTGATGGCGTTAATCAGCGAGGTTTTTCCGGCACCGGAGACGCCAAAGATAGCAGTGATACCATTGGCGGGCAGCGTTTCATTAATAGTCAGGCAATGGTTGCCCAACGTCTGGGAAAAATTCAGTTCCAGCATGATTAGCGCCCCGCCCGCTCACGGCTGATTCTGGCCAGCCATTCTGAAATCAACAGAGAGATCATCGCCAGCGCAATAGAGATGATGCAAAGTCTCGCTGCGCCACTTTCCCCGCCAGGAGTCTGGATCAAGGTATACATGGCTGAAGGAATGGTTCGCGTTTCACCAGGAATGTTCGACACAAAGGTGATAGTTGCACCAAACTCACCGAGCGAACGAGCGAAAGCCAGCACCGTACCGACAATAATTCCTGGTAAGGTCAGCGGTAACGTAATAGTAAAGAAAACGCGCCAGCGCCCGGCTCCCAGTGTTCTTGCGGCCTGTTCCAGTTTGACATCAACCCCTTCCAACGCCAGACGAATTGCCCGCACCATCAGCGGAAACGACATGACGGCGGCAGCGAGAACCGCACCGCGCCAGCTAAAGGCGAAGGTAATGCCAAACCAGTCATACAGGCGTTCACCGATAAATCCGCGCCGTCCCATAGAGACTAACAGCAAGTAACCAACGACCACGGGCGGTAACACCAGCGGTAGATGCAGTACGCTGTCGAGCAGAGCTTTGCCCGGAAACGTGCAACGCACCAGTAACCAGGCAAAAAAGATCCCAAACGGCAGGCTAAACAGCACAGCCAGGGAAGAAACTTTCAGGCTTAGTAAAACCGCCTGCCATTCTGGATCGGTCAGTATCATTACTTAGTTGTAAATCCGTAACGTTTAAAGATTTCCGCAGCCTGCGGTCCCTTCAGATAATCATAAAATGCTTTCACTGCCGCATTGTTATGCCCTTCAACAACAGCAACCGGATATTCCACTTTTTTATGTGAATCTTCCGGGAAGGTGGCAACCACTTTTACCCCTTTGCTGGCAACTGCGTCAGAACCGTAAACAATACCCAGCGGTGCTTCATTGCGTTCAACCAGCGCCAGCGCACCACGAACATCTTCCGCCGGAGCCAGTTTCGGGGAGAGCGTATCCCATGCGCCCAGTTTTTGCAGTGCTTCTTTCGCATAAATGCCAGCGGGGACATGTTCCGGATCGCCAACCGCCAGGCGACCGCCATTCAGCAGCGAAGTCCAGTTGGTTTTACTGTCGATAGTGAAATCTTTCTGTGCACTGGTTTTCGGTGCTACAACGACCAGACTATTGCCGAGCAATGTCTGGCGCGTGGCAGTATCGATCGCTTTTTTATCAACCGCATAATCCATCCATTTCTGATCGGCAGAAATAAACAGATCCGCAGGCGCACCCGCTTCAATCTGACGAGCCAGGGTAGAAGACGAGGCGAAAGAAGAAACGACGTCCACGCCTTTCTCTTTTTTATATTGCGTAGCGATGTCCTGCATTGCGTTGGTCAGTGATGCTGCCGCAAAAACTGTAATCTTCCCTTCGTCTGCCAGCGCATTGCCTGCAAGAGTTAAAGAGAGCGCCGCTCCGGCAAACAAGTTCAACCATTTACGAGCCATTGGTAACCCCTTCATGTAACGTTATGTAGGCAACAATATAACGACTGATTCAGAATTTTCCCAGCAGTTATTGTTAACCTTTGAGAGGTAGCTAGAAAAAATATCGGCAGGAAAAGCAGGAAGTTGAGAAAAAAGAAAATGCCCGACTAAGCGGGCATTCAGGGAATCAATGATTTTGTCCGGGCTGGTCTTTTTTACCAACACCAGAAAAGATGTTGAATACTTCACCAAGACCGTAAATCAGACCCAGGATGATGGCCATCACGACAGGTACCATGATTACGGCGAATACCAGACTTTTTAATAACTCTAACATGGTCAACTCCAGATATAGTCCTGTCACTATTCTAACCGCTAAGCACAGAAAAGCACTCCCCTTTTGTGCGGTCAGCTTTGCGTGGCGTTCGTTTTCCGTCACAATAAGACTTTTGCCAGGACATTGTTATGCAGGCCGAAATCCTTCTCACCCTTAAGCTTCAACAAAAGCTCTTTGCCGACCCACGCCGCATTTCGCTACTAAAACACATTGCCCTTTCCGGTTCTATCAGCCAGGGGGCGAAAGATGCCGGTATCAGCTATAAAAGTGCCTGGGATGCCATTAACGAGATGAATCAGTTAAGTGAGCATATTCTGGTTGAGCGTGCAACAGGCGGTAAAGGTGGCGGCGGCGCAGTACTGACCCGCTATGGTCAGCGGCTGATTCAGCTCTATGACCTCCTGGCGCAGATCCAGCAAAAAGCCTTTGATGTATTAAGTGACGACGACGCCCTGCCGCTGAACAGCCTGCTGGCAGCTATCTCACGTTTTTCACTGCAGACCAGCGCCCGTAACCAGTGGTTCGGCACCATCACCGCCCGCGATCATGATGACGTTCAACAGCATGTTGATGTCTTACTGGCTGATGGTAAAACACGATTAAAAGTCGCGATTACCGCGCAAAGCGGCGCGCGTCTGGGTCTGGATGAAGGCAAAGAAGTATTGATACTGCTGAAAGCGCCGTGGGTAGGTATTACTCAGGACAAGGCGGTCGCACAAAACGCCGACAACCAATTGCCGGGCATTATTAGTCATATTGAGCGCGGCGCGGAGCAGCGCGAAGTATTAATGGCGCTACCCGACGGGCAAACCCTGTGCGCCACGGTGCCATTAAATGAAGCAGCTTCTCTTAAGCAAGGGCAGAATGTCACGGCCTACTTTAATGCCGACAGCGTAATTATCGCCACGCTGTGCTAAGCGTGTTGACAATTTGTTATGAAACACGTATCCCTGTCAGTAATCGCTGCAAAAAATGGGATACAAAATGTCATCGTTGCAAATTTTGCAAGGCACGTTTCGTCTTAGCGACACAAAAACGCTGCAATTGTCTCAGCTAACGTTAAACGCGGGTGATAGTTGGGCGTTTGTCGGTTCAAATGGCAGCGGGAAGTCGGCGCTGGCTCGCGCGCTGGCCGGTGAACTTTCGCTTTTGAAAGGCGAACGGCAAAACCAGTTTTCCCGCATCACTCGTCTCTCCTTCGAGCAGTTACAAAAGCTCGTCAGCGACGAATGGCAGCGGAATAATACCGATATGCTAAGTCCTGGCGAAGCTGACACCGGGCGTACCACGGCTGAGATCATTCAGGATGACGTTAAAGATGCACAGCGTTGTGCGCAGCTGGCACAGCAGTTCGGTATTACCGCTCTCCTCGACCGACGCTTTAAATACCTTTCCACTGGCGAGACGCGTAAAACCCTGCTCTGTCAGGCGCTGATGTCAGATCCTGATTTACTGATTCTTGATGAACCATTCGATGGCCTTGATGTTGCCTCACGTCAGCAACTGGCAAAACTGCTCGCCTCGTTACATCAGTCTGGTATTACTCTGGTACTGGTGCTCAATCGCTTCGATGAGATCCCGGAATTTGTCCAGTTTGCCGGTGTGCTGGCGGATTGCACGTTAGCGGAAACTGGCGCGAAAGAAGAACTGTTCCAACAGGCACTCGTCGCACAACTGGCGCACAGCGAGAAACTTGCTGGCGTGCAGCTACCAGAGCCGGATGAACCTTCAGCACGTCACGCCTTACCCGCCAACGAACCGCGCATTGTGCTGAACAACGGCGTGGTTTCTTATAATGATCGCCCCATTCTTAATAACCTTAGCTGGCAGGTGAATCCAGGCGAACACTGGCAAATTATCGGGCCAAATGGCGCGGGAAAATCGACGTTATTAAGCCTGATTACTGGCGATCACCCGCAAGGTTACAGCAACGATTTGACGCTTTTCGGACGACGTCGTGGCAGCGGCGAAACCATCTGGGATATCAAAAAGCATATCGGTTACGTCAGCAGTAGTTTGCATCTGGATTACCGCGTCAGCACCACTGTGCGTAATGTGATCCTTTCTGGCTATTTTGATTCGATTGGCATTTATCAGGCCGTTTCGGATCGCCAGCAAAAACTGGTGCAACAGTGGCTGGATATTCTCGGCATTGATAAACGCACGGCTGACGCTCCTTTCCATAGTCTTTCCTGGGGACAACAGCGTCTGGCATTGATCGTCCGCACACTGGTGAAGCATCCGACCTTGCTTATTCTTGATGAACCATTGCAAGGGCTTGATCCGCTGAATCGCCAGCTTATCCGTAGATTTGTTGATGTGCTGATTAGCGAAGGTGAAACGCAGTTATTGTTTGTTTCGCACCACGCCGAAGATGCGCCAGCCTGTATTACCCATCGTCTGGAGTTCGTGCCGGACGGTGACCTCTATCGTTATGCGCTTACCAAAATAAATTGAGTGACTGTGCCGGATGCGGCGTGAACGCCTTATTCGGCCTACGGTTTAACGCATCCAGGCATGAAAACGCGCTTTTTTTCAGATAAAAGGCGCAATCATTCATAAACCCTCTGTTTTATAATCATTTAATTGCGCATAGAAAATGGCTAAATTCTTGTGTAAACGATTCCACTAATTTATTCCATGTCACACTTTTCGCATCTTTGTTATGCTATGGTTATTTCATACCATAAGCCTGATGGAGCGAATTATGAGAGTTCTGGTTACCGGTGGTAGCGGTTACATTGGAAGTCATACCTGTGTGCAATTACTGCAAAACGGTCATGATGTCATCATTCTTGATAACCTCTGTAACAGTAAGCGCAGCGTACTGCCTGTTATCGAGCGTTTAGGCGGCAAACATCCGACGTTTGTTGAAGGCGATATCCGTAACGAAGCGTTGATGACCGAGATCCTGCACGATCACGCTATCGACACCGTGATCCACTTCGCCGGGCTGAAAGCCGTTGGCGAATCGGTACAAAAACCGCTGGAATATTACGACAACAACGTCAACGGTACTCTGCGCCTGATTAGCGCCATGCGCGCCGCGAACGTCAAAAACTTTATTTTTAGCTCCTCCGCCACCGTCTATGGCGATCAGCCCCAAATTCCATACGTTGAAAGCTTCCCGACCGGCACACCGCAAAGCCCTTATGGCAAAAGCAAACTGATGGTGGAACAGATCCTCACCGACCTGCAAAAAGCCCAGCCGGACTGGAGCATTGCCCTGCTGCGCTACTTCAACCCGGTTGGCGCGCATCCGTCGGGCGATATGGGCGAAGATCCGCAAGGCATTCCGAATAACCTGATGCCGTACATTGCCCAGGTTGCTGTAGGCCGTCGCGACTCGCTGGCGATTTTTGGTAACGATTATCCGACCGAAGACGGCACTGGTGTGCGCGATTACATCCACGTAATGGACCTGGCAGACGGTCACGTCGTGGCGATGGAAAAACTGGCGAACAAGCCTGGCGTACACATCTACAACCTCGGCGCAGGCGTAGGCAGCAGCGTGCTGGACGTGGTTAATGCCTTCAGCAAAGCCTGCGGCAAACCGGTTAATTATCATTTTGCACCGCGTCGCGAAGGCGACCTTCCGGCCTACTGGGCGGACGCCAGCAAAGCCGAGCGCGAACTGAACTGGCGCGTAACGCGCACTCTTGACGAAATGGCGCAGGACACCTGGCACTGGCAGTCACGCCATCCACAGGGATATCCCGATTAAGGAACGACCATGACGCAATTTAATCCCGTTGATCATCCACATCGCCGCTATAACCCACTCACCGGGCAATGGATTCTGGTTTCACCGCACCGCGCTAAGCGCCCCTGGCAGGGGGCGCAGGAAACGCCAGCCAAACAGGTGTTACCTGCGCACGATCCAGATTGCTTCCTTTGCGCAGGTAATGTGCGGGTGACAGGCGATAAAAACCCCGATTACACCGGGACTTACGTTTTTACCAATGACTTTGCGGCGCTGATGTCCGACACGCCAGACGCGCCGGAAAGTCACGATCCGCTGATGCGTTGCCAGAGCGCGCGTGGCACCAGCCGGGTGATCTGCTTTTCACCGGATCACAGTAAAACACTGCCAGAACTCAGCGTTGCAGCATTGACAGAAATCGTCAAAACCTGGCAAGAGCAAACCGCAGAACTAGGGAAAACATACCCGTGGGTGCAGGTTTTTGAAAACAAAGGTGCGGCGATGGGGTGCTCTAACCCGCATCCGCACGGTCAGATTTGGGCAAATAGCTTCCTGCCTAACGAAGCTGAGCGTGAAGACCGCCTGCAAAAAGAATATTTCGCCGAACAGAAATCGCCAATGCTGGTGGATTATGTCCAGCGTGAACTGGCAGACGGTAGTCGTACCGTTGTCGAAACCGAGCACTGGTTAGCCATAGTGCCCTACTGGGCTGCCTGGCCGTTCGAAACGCTACTGTTGCCTAAAGCCCACGTTTTGCGGATCACCGATTTGACCGACGTCCAGCGCAGCGATTTGGCGCTGGCGTTGAAAAAGCTGACCAGTCGTTATGACAACCTCTTCCAGTGTTCCTTCCCCTATTCTATGGGCTGGCACGGCGCGCCGTTTAATGGCGAAGAGAATCAACACTGGCAGCTGCACGCGCACTTTTATCCACCTCTGTTGCGCTCTGCCACTGTACGTAAATTTATGGTCGGTTATGAAATGTTGGCAGAGACCCAGCGTGACCTGACGGCAGAACAGGCAGCAGAGCGTTTGCGCGCAGTCAGCGATATCCATTTTCGCGAATCCGGAGTGTAAGAAATGAGTCTGAAAGAAAAAACACAATCTCTGTTTGCCAACGCATTTGGCTACCCTGCCACTCATACCATTCAGGCGCCTGGGCGCGTGAATCTTATTGGCGAACACACCGACTACAACGACGGTTTCGTTCTGCCCTGCGCGATTGATTATCAAACCGTGATCAGTTGTGCGCCACGCGATGACCGTAAAGTTCGCGTAATGGCAGCCGATTATGAAAATCAGACTGACGAGTTTTCCCTTGATGCGCCCATTGTCGCGCATGAAAACTATCAATGGGCGAACTACGTTCGTGGCGTGGTAAAACATCTGCAACTGCGTAACAATAGCTTCGGCGGTGTGGACATGGTGATCAGCGGCAATGTGCCGCAGGGTGCCGGGTTAAGTTCTTCCGCTTCACTGGAAGTCGCGGTCGGAACCGTATTGCAGCAGATTTATCATCTGCCGCTGGACGGCGCACAAATCGCGCTTAACGGTCAGGAAGCAGAAAACCAGTTTGTTGGCTGTAACTGCGGGATCATGGATCAGCTAATTTCCGCACTGGGTAAGAAGGATCATGCCTTGCTGATCGATTGCCGCTCTCTGGGAACCAAAGCCGTTTCCATGCCGAAAGGTGTGGCTGTCGTCATCATCAACAGTAACTTCAAACGCACCCTGGTTGGCAGCGAATACAACACCCGTCGTGAACAGTGCGAAACCGGTGCGCGTTTCTTCCAGCAGCCAGCCCTGCGCGATGTCACCATTGAAGAGTTCAACGCTGTTGCGCATGAACTGGACCCGATCGTGGCGAAACGCGTGCGTCATATCCTGACTGAAAACGCCCGCACCGTTGAAGCTGCCAGCGCGCTGGAGCAAGGCGACCTGAAACGTATGGGCGAGTTGATGGCGGAGTCTCATGCCTCTATGCGCGATGATTTCGAAATCACCGTGCCGCAAATTGACACTCTGGTAGAAATCGTAAAAGCTGTGATTGGCGACAAAGGTGGCGTACGCATGACCGGTGGCGGATTTGGCGGCTGTATCGTCGCGCTGATCCCGGAAGAACTGGTGCCTGCCGTACAGCAAGCTGTCGCTGAACAATATGAAGCCCAAACAGGTATTAAAGAGACTTTTTACGTTTGTAAACCATCACAAGGAGCAGGACAGTGCTGAACGAAACTCCCGCACTGGCACCCGATGGTCAGCCGTACCGACTGTTAACTTTGCGTAACAACGCAGGGATGGTAGTCACGCTGATGGACTGGGGTGCGACTTTACTTTCAGCCCGTATTCCGCTTTCCGATGGCAGCGTCCGCGAGGCGCTGCTCGGCTGCGCCAGCCCGGAATGCTACCAGGATCAGGCCGCGTTTCTGGGAGCCTCTATTGGTCGTTATGCCAACCGTATCGCCAATAGTCGTTATACCTTTGGCGGTGAAACCGTGACGCTTTCGCCAAGTCAGGGTGTTAACCAGCTGCATGGCGGCCCGGAAGGGTTCGACAAACGCCGCTGGCAAATTGTTAACCAGAACGATCGTCAGGTGCTGTTTGCCCTGACTTCAGAAGATGGCGATCAAGGCTTTCCGGGGAATCTCGGCGCGACGGTGCAGTATCGTCTGACCGACGATAACCGTATCTCTATTACTTATCGCGCCACAGTTGATAAACCTTGCCCGGTGAATATGACTAACCACGTCTATTTCAACCTCGACGGCGAGCAGTCTGACGTGCGTAATCACAAGTTGCAGATTCTGGCGGACGAATATCTGCCGGTTGATGAAGGCGGCATTCCGCACGACGGCCTGAAATCTGTCGCCGGGACATCTTTTGATTTCCGCAGTGCCAAAATCATCGCCAGTGAGTTTCTTGCCGATGACGATCAGCGCAAAGTGAAAGGTTACGATCACGCGTTCTTGTTACAGGCCAAAGGCGATGGCAAGAAAGTGGCGGCGCATGTCTGGTCAGCAGATGAAAAATTGCAGTTGAAGGTCTACACCACCGCTCCGGCTCTGCAATTCTACTCCGGCAACTTCCTCGGCGGCACGCCGTCACGAGGAACCGAACCTTACGCCGACTGGCAAGGGCTGGCTCTGGAAAGCGAGTTTCTGCCGGACAGTCCTAACCATCCTGAATGGCCGCAACCGGACTGCTTCCTGCGTCCAGGCGAAGAGTATTCCAGCCTGACGGAATATCAGTTTATTGCTGAGTAACCTGAAGCCCTCGTGATGAGGGCTTTATCCTCATATTGTTCAAATCACCAGCAAGCACCGACATATTTGCAACTCAATATTCACAACAACCTTACACTGCGACACTATTTTCGCTATGGTTATGCGTAAGCATTGCTGTTGCTTCGTCACGGCAATATAATGAGAATTATTATCATTTAATAATGATTTGAGGAGTAAGTATATGGCTGTAACTAAGCTAGTTCTGGTTCGTCATGGCGAAAGTCAGTGGAACAAAGAAAACCGTTTCACCGGTTGGTACGACGTGGATCTGTCTGAGAAAGGCGTAAGCGAAGCAAAAGCAGCAGGTAAGCTGCTGAAAGAGGAAGGTTACAGCTTTGACTTTGCTTACACCTCTGTGCTGAAACGCGCTATCCATACCCTGTGGAATGTGCTGGACGAACTGGATCAGGCATGGCTGCCCGTTGAGAAATCCTGGAAACTGAACGAACGTCACTACGGTGCGTTGCAGGGTCTGAACAAAGCAGAAACCGCTGAAAAGTATGGCGACGAGCAGGTGAAACAGTGGCGTCGTGGTTTTGCAGTGACTCCGCCGGAACTGACTAAAGATGATGAGCGTTATCCGGGTCACGATCCGCGTTACGCGAAACTGAGCGAGAAAGAACTGCCGCTGACTGAAAGTCTGGCGCTGACCATTGATCGCGTGATCCCTTACTGGAATGAAACCATTCTGCCGCGTATGAAGAGCGGTGAGCGCGTGATCATCGCCGCTCATGGTAACTCCCTGCGTGCGCTGGTGAAATATCTCGACAACATGAGCGAAGAAGAGATTCTTGAGCTGAATATCCCGACTGGCGTGCCGCTGGTGTATGAGTTTGACGAGAACTTCAAACCGCTGAAACGCTATTATCTGGGTAATGCTGACGAGATCGCAGCGAAAGCAGCGGCGGTGGCTAACCAGGGTAAAGCGAAGTAAACGTCATTCGTTTAAAAATGAGAAAGCCGACTGCAAGTGAGTCGGCTTTTTTGTTGCTAACAATGGAGCACATTGCCTGATGCGACGCTGCGCGTCTTATCAGGGCTACAAACTTACAGTCATGGCGATTCGACTATAAATTACCCGCGACGCGCTTTTACTGCATTCGCCAGTTGACGTAACAGAGTATCGGTATCTTCCCAGCCAATGCAGGCGTCGGTGATGCTCTTGCCATAGGCCAGCGGCTCACCGCTTTCCAGGCTCTGGTTCCCTTCCGCCAGGTGGCTTTCAACCATCACGCCAATAATAGCTTTTTCGCCACCGGCAATCTGCTGGCAAACGTCAGCACAAACATCCATCTGCTTTTTGAATTGTTTGGACGAGTTAGCATGGCTGAAATCGATCATCACCTGTGCTGGCAGGCCTGCTTTGTTCAGCCCTTCTTTCACTTCAGCAACGTGCTTCGCGCTGTAGTTAGGCTCTTTACCGCCGCGCAGAATGATATGGCAATCGCCGTTACCGCTGGTATTCACAATCGCCGAATGCCCCCATTTGGTCACAGACAGGAAGCAATGCGGCGCACCGGCGGCATTAATAGCATCGATAGCCACTTTAATCGTACCGTCGGTGCCATTTTTGAAACCTACCGGGCAAGAAAGACCGGACGCCAGTTCGCGGTGAACCTGAGATTCGGTTGTACGTGCACCAATTGCGCCCCAACTCATCAGGTCAGCGAGATACTGCGGGGTGATCATATCGAGAAATTCACCCGCCGCTGGCAGACCACTGTCGTTAATATCGAGCAGCAACTTACGGGCAATGCGCAAACCGTCGTTGATCTGGAAGCTGTTGTCCATATGCGGATCGTTGATCAGCCCTTTCCAGCCCACCGTGGTGCGCGGCTTTTCAAAATAGACGCGCATAACGATTTCCAGCTCATCTTTCAGCTCTTCACGCAGCGCCAGCAAGCGAGTGGCATACTCTTTAGCCGCGACGGGATCATGAATAGAACACGGGCCAATCACCACCAACAGGCGATCATCATTACCTTTCAGGATCTTATGGATCGCTTTTCTGGCATGGGCAACCGTATTCGCGGCATTTTCAGTAGCGGGGAATTTTTCCAGCAGTGCGACAGGTGGAAGTAACTCTTTGATTTCTTTGATACGTAAATCGTCGTTCTGATAATTCATGTCTGTTCCAGTGTTGCCATACTTATCTTGGTGAATGCAATCCCTCCAATCTATATCTTCCGTCAGAATGTGTAAACTGGGTTTTACACTATGAACGGATTAATCCTGGAATTAGCAAGAAAAACGCCAGATTGTCGCGAAAAACGAGATCTGACCTACAATTTCTAACTGTAACTTCTCTGTTTATTAATTTTTTCAAGATTCTCTGCTGGATTTATTCTTCTGGCTGAAATCTTAAACCATTACCTGATATTCACCTGCAAATGCACTGTTGGAAGAGGTTATCCGACATAACGACCATAACAGGAGCATCCTATGAAAATGACAAAACTGGCCACACTATTTCTGACTGCCACTCTAAGCCTTGCCAGCGGTGCCGCGCTGGCTGCCGATAGCGGAGCGCAAACCAATAATGGCCAGGCAAACGCCGCAGCTGATGCGGGTCAAGTTGCCCCTGACGCCCGTGAAAATGTCGCACCAAATAACGTTGATAATAGCGGGGTTAATAACAACTCAGGCGGCACCATGCTGCACCCGAACGGTTCATCAATGGACAATGACGGCATGACCAAAGATGAAGAGCACAAAAATACGATGTGCAAAGATGGTCGCTGCCCGGACATTAATAAAAAAGTACAAACCGGTGATGGCATCAACAATGATGTCGATACCAAAACCGACGGTACTACGCAGTAAGCCAGGATATATGGCTGATAATGGGAGAGCGGAGGCTCTCCTTTTTAATTTTTCCCTTCTAAAAGCAGTATGATGTCATAAAGTTAAGTGAGATAAATTAAGGGATGACTCGTCATGGCGCACTCACACTCACACGCTTCCTCACACCTGCCAGAAGATAATAATGCTCGTCGCTTGTTGTATGCTTTCGGCGTGACTGCCGGGTTTATGCTGGTTGAGGTTATTGGCGGTTTTCTCTCAGGCTCTCTGGCGTTGCTGGCCGACGCGGGTCATATGTTGACCGATACTGCCGCCCTGCTTTTCGCCCTGCTTGCCGTACAATTTTCACGTCGTCCTCCCACCATCCGCCACACTTTCGGTTGGCTAAGATTGACCACGCTCGCGGCGTTTGTGAATGCCATCGCCCTGGTGGTGATTACCATTTTGATTGTCTGGGAGGCGATAGAACGCTTCCGCACGCCGCGTCCGGTCGAGGGCGGCATGATGATGGCAATTGCCGTGGCTGGGTTGCTGGCAAATATACTTTCTTTCTGGTTACTGCATCACGGCAGCGAAGAGAAAAACCTCAATGTGCGCACAGCGGCACTGCATGTACTGGGAGATCTTCTGGGTTCGGTTGGTGCTATCGTTGCCGCGTTGATTATTATCTGGACCGGCTGGACGCCTGCTGACCCCATTCTCTCGATACTGGTGTCGCTTCTGGTTCTGCGCAGCGCGTGGCGATTATTGAAAGACAGCGTGAATGAATTACTTGAAGGTGCGCCGGTGTCGCTGGATATCGCTGAACTCAAGCGCCGTATGTGTCGGGAAATTCCGGAAGTCCGAAATGTGCATCATGTACACGTGTGGATGGTGGGTGAGAAGCCAGTAATGACGCTGCATGTGCAGGTGATCCCGCCACACGATCACGATGCGTTGTTGGACAAGATCCAACATTATCTGATGGATCACTATCAGATTGAGCACGCCACCATCCAGATGGAATATCAACCTTGTCATGGGCCAGACTGCCACCTGAATGAAGGGGTGTCTGGCCATTCACATCATCACCATTAATGGGACAGCGCGCGTGAACCTCTTTCGCGTGCGCTGTTGATCCACATTCGGCTGCCGTTGAGGGCAATAAACGTCAGGATCAGATACTCCAGCGACATGGCATAGACGCCCTGCAAGGCGAAAATCACCACGCTAATTACGTTAATAATGACCCACAGCAACCAGTTTTCGACGTATTTCCGCGTCATCAGAATCATTGCCACGATGGAGAGTACCATCATGCAGGAATCCCAGAAAGGGAAGGCGTCCGGTTGCAGTTCAGACATCGCAACCTGTAATCCTAATGCTTGCATGATCATGACTGCCACGCGGGTCAAAAATGCAAACACCGGATTGATAAATACCGTCATCAGACCAATAGCAATGACACAAACCGCCAGCCAGGTTAATGCCTTCGGCAATGGTAACCAGCGAATTTTCAACTCCGCCTCGTTCTGACTGGTTTGTCGCGACCACGCATACCAGCCGTAAATATTCGCGGCAAAGAAAAACACCTGTAATAGCAGGCTGGCATACAGCTGAATCTGAAAGAAAATAATGCCAAACAAGGTGACGTTGATCAGGCCAAAGAAGTAGTTGCTGATCTTCTCCAGACTGGCAAGGCCAATACACAGCAACCCGGCGATCGTGCCTACCGCTTCGATCCATGAAAGATCGTAACCGCCCGCCCCTATTGGTATATGTACCAGGATATTCTGTACACTAAAAAAATCCATCTTTCCCCCAAAGCGTAACGTTACGCCTTATTATTCGTTATCCACGTAGTGTAGCCGCAAATTCCAGCATACGATTGAGCGGCACTAGCGCCCTCTCTCGCAGCCTTTCATCAACATGAACCTCGTGATTGCTTCCTTCCTGTTCTAATGCCTCTGCGATGGCCTGAAGGCCATTCATGGCCATCCACGGGCAATGCGCGCAGCTACGGCAAGTTGCTCCCTCGCCAGCGGTTGGTGCTTCCAGTAACTCTTTGTCTGGCACTGCCTGCTGCATTTTGTAGAAGATACCCCGGTCAGTCGCCACAATAAGGCGCCGATGCGGCAATGTTTTCGCAGCATTGATCAACTGACTTGTGGAACCGACCGCATCCGCCATATCGACAATGGCTTGTGGTGATTCCGGATGCACCAGTATGGCTGCATCAGGGTGTTGTTTTTGTAAACGGATTAACGCCTGAGTCTTAAACTCATCATGCACAATGCAGGCACCTTGCCAGCATATAATATCTGCCCCCGTCTGCTTTTGTACGTAACGCCCCAGGTGTTTGTCTGGTGCCCAGATGAGTTTTTCACCCAGACTATCCAGATGATCAATGAGTTCAACAGCAATACTTGAAGTCACCACCCAGTCTGCACGCGCTTTTACTGCAGCAGAAGTGTTAGCGTAGACCACGACAGTGCGATCGGGATGGGCATCACAAAATGCGTTAAATTCTTCAATTGGGCAGCCGAGATCCAGTGAACATTCAGCCTGAAGTGTCGGCATCAGAATTGTTTTTTCCGGGCTGAGAATTTTGGCGGTTTCTCCCATAAATCTCACCCCGGCTACGAGTAGCGTTGAAGCGGGATGTTTGGCACCAAAGCGCGCCATTTCTAAAGAATCAGAAATACAACCACCCGTTTCTTCTGCCAGTTGTTGAATTTCAGGATCGGTATAGTAGTGGGCAACCATCACCGCATTACGTTCTTTTAGCAGACGTTTTATTTTCTCACGGTAATACGCTTTCGCTTTCTCATCAATGCTTAACGGCGTCGGCTTCGGGGGGAAAGGATAAATCGCCGTGTCTGGATCAAACATCACGCTCATCTTGCCATCTCGTTTTATAGGCTTAACATTTAAACCGATATAAAGCGTGATGTTCGCCGTTATCGGTTTGATTTGTTTTATATGCTAAACAAGATAGCCGAACAGTGGGGAAAAGTCACTCGAATTACGTATGAGATGTCGGATGTAATGCCAGGTATCTTATTTCCACCGACGTAGAGTTGCTTACGCAGCAAGCGCAAAGTATGTCATCAGGGTTAAGAATTGAAATTGTGGAATGCCTGAATAGCAAAAAAGCGCCTTTAGGGCGCTTTTTTACATTGGTGGGTCGTGCAGGATTCGAACCTGCGACCAATTGATTAAAAGTCAACTGCTCTACCAACTGAGCTAACGACCCCTTGCGGGATTATGCTGCTTTAATCATTCAGGATGGTGGGTCGTGCAGGATGACTCGACTTCGTCTCGCCCTTCGGGCCGTTGCTAACGCAACGTTATCCTTCACGTTCTCTACCAGTAACCACCTTTAAATTGGTGGGTCGTGCAGGATTCGAACCTGCGACCAATTGATTAAAAGTCAACTGCTCTACCAACTGAGCTAACGACCC
>NZ_SZVK01000064.1:0-18261 GCF_005280595.1 Escherichia sp. MR
ATCGGTGGAGCTGCATGACAAAGTCATCGGGCATTATCTGAACATAAAACACTATCAATAAGTTAGAGTCATTACCCTGAAATCATGCCACCAATCGGTCCTCCAATCATTTTCAGACAATATTGGTTAATGATGCCGTAAGCCCCCACCAGCGCAACGGGCAATAGATAGATGTTTTTCAGGAATGGAATGAAGAATGTCAGGCCACAGTAAACCGCGTAAACGAAGAAGACGTTGAAAGCGATAAGCCAGATGGTTTTGTCTCTCAGCACCGAGGTCATACTGGTGTTTTGCGATGCTCCGTCTTCTTTTTTCACCTCAACGGACGGTGCCTCTTCTTTGTCATTCAGGACAAAGAAAATAATAATGCCTACGGCAATCACAATAAGGGAATAGAACCAGATGCCTGCTTTAAAACCCAATAAGCCACTGCCAAACCAGGTAAATACTGCCAACGCAGAAAATGCCACCACGGTATCGACAATGCCACGCCCTGTTTCGAAGAAGCCAAACAACCGACCTTGTTGTTCGCTATTGCCCAATCGACTTACCGACTTGAGCAAGACCGGCCAGTTCATCATGTCGCAAGTAACGCCAAATAGCGCCCAGACAAAGAGGATGCCCCAATACCCCGGCATTGTCGTCAAATAAACACCCAGTAATCCTGTCGCAATGAGTGAGAGTGACATGGTGTATCTGCGCGGTAGTTTATCGGCAAAATAAATAGACAGAAAAAAGCCCACTGTGGTGACAAATGAGTTTACCGACATAGCATTACCAATTTGACCATTGGTCAAATGGAAATATTCCTGCATCGGGATATAAAACGCATCTTTCAGCGACGGTAATTTATAAATTGTACCGCCACACAGTGTTAATAGACTAAATAACGCCCATTTCTTTTTCGTGAGCATAACATCCCCTAAGCGATTTTTAAAATCACTGTTTTAAAGGCAATAAGATACCGACCATTCATATGGAATGGTTTTATTAACTGCGTATGAGTTAAAACTTATTAGTGGTTCAGAAGATGGTTTGCCTCTTGTTTGATTTGTTGTAGTACGTTACGCACATGATTTATCTGATTAATTGCATCTTCTTTTTCTTTACGTAACCGCGCATCCAGTAAATGATTTTCTGGTAGGGGTGTTTCACTCATCTGGCGATAAGGGATCCACGGATTATCATCTTCGTCTTCAAAGCGGAACGCCGGCGCATAATAATCAACCTCTTCTTCCAGGCCATATGCCGTCACCTGCGGCTCATCATCACCCAGGCAGATAAGGTGCGTTAATAACGCTTTGAAGGGCATATCCCCCTGACCTGAAATACAGGCTTTATGACCCAGGCCACCCTGTTCTTTAACGATCAAGGCATCTTTGATATGGACCTGGGTAATATGCGGTGCCATCGTTTTTAAAGCGTCGATGGGATGCTCATTTGCATTGATCATGTTCGCAAAATCAAACAGTAAGGAAAGAGACTCCATCTCACTTTCTTTGACCAGCGACACCAGCTCATGACTTTTTAAATCTTCATGCTGCTCGATCGTAAAAGTCAGGCCGCTGTCCTGATACGTTTCCCGTACATAGGCAATGTCGTTAGCGATAATCGATAATACGTCGCGCAAATTACCTTCATAACGCGGATAAAAACGTACGGAGGATGCCCCAGTTTTCAACGCGATGGCGACGGCTTCGTCAATAGATTTTTTATCTGAGGCACTGGTTTCAATATGAATATCAAGGTTCAGACGCCGGGCTTTATCCCCAAAGGCAGAGAGTTCTTTATCGTCCATATTACCAAGAGAAAAACGCTCGCCATCCAGAACATGGATTTTGACGCCACGTAGATTATTTTCACTTGCGATATCAAGTAAATCAGCAGGCAACACTCTTTCCAGCCGCATATTTAAATGAAAGGCATAAGCATGTAAATAAAGAGGAAGAGTGTCGACACGTTGTAGAATCTTTCTTGCGTTATTTATTGTCACCATAAAACACCTACAGATTAATGATGAGGTCTACGGCCTCAAATCGCCAATATTCAATATCTATCTGGACAATATTGCCTTGCTGGTCGGCGCGATGCTTTTCAATTAAGATCGCAGGCATACCCGCAGAACCGCCAAGATACTTGCTGATATCGCCCGGCATTCTGACGGGTTTGAAAATCAATTTTTTTACTACCGTCTCTTTTTGGTAGCACTTTTCCCAGACTGCAGAAAATGAGTGGTTTTCAAGTTGTTCAATAAAACCCGGAGCAACTTCAGGATTAATATATGTTTCGTGATAGAAAACTTTATGTCCTTCCAGCGCCCCCCAGCCGGTGATGCGATAGAGTTCAGTTGATGGCGTCACTGCAATCAGTGGCGCGAGCGTCTCGGGAATATCGCTGGTACGGTTTTTCTCGGTAAACCCCCAGGAAGGCTCTCGCCCTTGCTCAATTGCGGCCCGCTGAAAGCTCGCCGACAGCTCCGGACTGTAATTAAATCGCGGCTGGGTCACGAACCACCCCTTACGATCTTTACGGAAGATTTTTGATTCTGCCTCGAGGTTCAACAACGCCTGGCGCAGCGTCATACGTTTAATGCCCAGCAGTTCTCCCAGCTCTCTTTCTGAAGGGAGTTTTCCACCCGGCGTGGTGATGCCATCTTTCAACCACCGATCCAGTTTCTCTTTTGCATTTTCTACGGTGGATTGATTCTCCGCCATTGTTTAATCCTTTTGGTTTAAACCAGATGAAGCATCTTACGCTTACGCCAAAAAAGAAAGCAATTAACGGCGTATGACTTTGCAGATAATTGTGACAAAGCTCTCTATTGACGTAATCACAGACTTATAAGGGAGATACTCGCATTGGTGTGCGCTCACGACAGGTAAAAAAAAACCTGCCATCTCTGGCAGGTTTTTCACGACTAAAAAGAAAAATTAATCTTCTTTCGGGCCACGGTTCGCGCGGCGACGATCGTTTTCCGTCAGGTGACGTTTACGAATACGGATAGAGGTCGGAGTAACTTCTACCAGTTCGTCATCATCAATGAACTCCAGAGCTTGTTCCAGAGTCATGCGGATTGGTGGAACCAGAACAACGGCTTCGTCAGTACCGGAAGCACGCATGTTGGTCAGTTTCTTACCGGTCAGGCAGTTTACAGTCAGGTCGTTAGAACGGCTGTGAATACCGATGATCTGACCTTCGTAAACTTCTGCACCGTGACCGAGGAACAGCTTACCGCGATCCTGCAGACCGAACAGCGCGAACGCTACCGCTTTACCCTGACCGTTAGAGATCAGTACGCCGTTCTGACGCTGACCCACTTCGCCCGGACGCACATCGTCGTAGTGGCTGAAGGTGGAGTACAGCAGACCTGTACCAGAAGTCATGGTCATGAACTCAGAACGGAAGCCAATCAGACCACGGCTTGGGATCACGTAGTCAAGACGTACGCGGCCTTTACCGTCTGGATTCATGTTTTTCAGCTCGCCTTTACGCTCGCCCAGCGCCTGCATTACAGAACCCTGATGCTGTTCTTCAACATCCAGAGTCACGTTTTCGAACGGCTCTTGTTTACGACCGTCGATTTCACGGAAGATAACTTTCGGACGGGATACCGCCAGTTCGAAACCTTCACGACGCATGTTCTCGATAAGAACAGACAGGTGCAGTTCGCCACGACCAGAAACGCGGAACGCATCGGCGTCTTCGGTTTCTTCTACGCGCAGCGCAACGTTGTGTACCAGTTCTTTGTTCAGACGATCCAGGATCTGACGGGAAGTAACGAACTTACCTTCTTTACCGCAGAACGGCGAGGTGTTAACGCAGAAGAACATAGAAACGGTCGGCTCATCAACGGAGAGTGCCGGCAATGCTTCAACGTTTTGCGTGTCGCAAACGGTGTCAGAAATGTTCAGTTCGCCAAGGCCCGTGATCGCCACGATATCGCCAGCTTCCGCCATATCGGTTTCGATACGCTCCAGACCGAGGTGGCCCAGCACTTTACCGACTTTCGCGTTACGGGTTTTGCCTTCGCTATCGATGATAGTAACCTGCTGGTTCGGCTTCACTTTACCGCGCTTGATGCGGCCAATGCCGATAACGCCAACATAGCTGTTGTAATCGAGCTGAGAAATCTGCATCTGGAACGGACCGTCAAGGTCAACGTCCGGCGCAGGAACGTGGTCAACAATCGCCTGATACAGCGGGGTCATGTCTTCCGCCATATCTTCGTGATCCAGACCCGCGATGCCGTTCAGCGCAGAAGCGTAAACGATCGGGAAGTCCAGCTGCTCATCGGTCGCGTCAAGGTTAACGAACAGGTCGAATACCTGATCCACAACCCAGTCAGGACGCGCGCCAGGGCGGTCAACTTTGTTGATAACAACAATCGGCTTCAGGCCGTAAGCAAACGCTTTTTTGGTTACGAAGCGTGTTTGCGGCATCGGGCCGTCAAATGCGTCAACCACCAGCAGCACTGAGTCTACCATGGACATTACACGTTCAACTTCACCACCGAAGTCGGCGTGCCCCGGGGTATCAACGATGTTGATACGGTAATCATTCCATTTGATAGCGGTGTTTTTCGCGAGGATGGTAATCCCACGCTCTTTCTCCAAATCGTTGGAGTCCATCACGCGCTCTTGGGTTTCGGCACGAGAGTCGAACGTACCGGATTGTTGGAGCAGCTTGTCTACCAGGGTGGTTTTACCATGGTCGACGTGCGCGATGATGGCGATATTACGCAATTTTTCGATCACAACTTTGCCTCAGGCATTAGAAATAGCGCGTTATTGTACACGGATTAATCGCACTACAAAACAGGATCACAAACATCCTCCGCAAACAAGTATTGCAGAGTCCCTTTGTGATCGCTTTCACGGAGCATAAAAAGGGTTATCCAAAGATCATTGCACCAATATGGTGCTTAATGTTTCCATTGAAGCACTCTATTGGTGCAACATTCACATCATGGTGCAGCCCTTTTGCACGATGTTAAGCATGATAACGCCTTTTAGGGGCAATTTAAAAGTTGGCACAGATTTCGCTTTATCTTTTTTACGGCGACACGGCCAAAATAATTGCAGATTTCGTTACCACGACGACAATGACCAATCCAGGAGAGTTAAAGTATGTCCGCTGAACACGTACTGACGATGCTGAACGAGCACGAAGTGAAGTTTGTTGATTTGCGCTTCACCGATACCAAAGGTAAAGAACAGCACGTCACTATCCCTGCTCATCAGGTGAATGCTGAATTCTTCGAAGAAGGCAAAATGTTTGACGGCTCCTCGATTGGCGGCTGGAAAGGCATTAACGAATCCGACATGGTGCTGATGCCAGACGCATCCACCGCAGTGATTGACCCGTTCTTCGCCGACTCTACCCTGATTATCCGTTGCGATATCCTTGAACCTGGCACCCTGCAAGGCTATGACCGCGACCCGCGCTCTATTGCGAAGCGCGCCGAAGATTACCTGCGTTCCACTGGCATTGCCGACACCGTACTGTTCGGGCCAGAACCTGAATTCTTCCTGTTCGATGACATCCGTTTCGGATCATCTATCTCCGGTTCCCACGTTGCTATCGACGATATCGAAGGCGCATGGAACTCCTCCACCCAATACGAAGGTGGTAACAAAGGTCACCGTCCGGCAGTGAAAGGCGGTTACTTCCCGGTTCCACCGGTAGACTCTGCTCAGGATATTCGTTCTGAAATGTGTCTGGTGATGGAACAGATGGGTCTGGTGGTTGAAGCCCATCACCACGAAGTAGCGACTGCTGGTCAGAACGAAGTGGCTACCCGCTTCAATACCATGACCAAAAAAGCTGACGAAATTCAGATCTACAAATATGTTGTGCACAACGTAGCGCACCGCTTCGGTAAAACCGCGACCTTTATGCCAAAACCGATGTTTGGTGATAACGGCTCCGGTATGCACTGCCACATGTCGCTATCTAAAAACGGCGTTAACCTGTTCGCAGGCGATAAATATGCAGGTCTGTCTGAGCAGGCGCTGTACTACATTGGCGGCGTAATCAAACACGCTAAAGCGATTAACGCCCTGGCAAACCCGACCACCAACTCTTATAAGCGTCTGGTCCCGGGCTACGAAGCACCGGTAATGCTGGCTTACTCTGCACGTAACCGTTCTGCGTCTATCCGTATTCCGGTGGTTTCTTCTCCGAAAGCACGTCGTATCGAAGTACGTTTCCCGGACCCGGCGGCTAACCCGTACCTGTGCTTTGCTGCCCTGCTGATGGCCGGTCTTGATGGTATCAAGAACAAGATCCATCCGGGCGAAGCCATGGACAAAAACCTGTATGACCTGCCGCCAGAAGAAGCGAAAGAGATCCCACAGGTTGCAGGCTCTCTGGAAGAAGCACTGAACGAACTGGATCTGGATCGCGAGTTCCTGAAAGCCGGTGGCGTGTTCACTGATGAAGCAATCGATGCGTACATCGCCCTGCGTCGCGAAGAAGATGACCGCGTGCGTATGACTCCGCATCCGGTAGAGTTTGAACTGTACTACAGCGTCTAATAGTTGAAGTTGTACTACCCGGCGCGAACAACGCCGGGGGTTCAAACCAGGCCCATCTGGCGTAATTGTTGCAGCCAGTTTGAACACGGACAGCGCGCAGAACCCCGAGCGTACATCGGTACGTGAGGAGTTCGAGCACTGCCCAGGTTCAAAATGGCAAATAAAATAGCCTGATGGGACTGGTTTTTAGTTGCCGTGGAAATTTCAGCCCATCTCTGCATGGGCTTTTTTCTCCGTCAATTCTCTGATGCTTCGCGCTTTTTATCCGTAAAAAGCTATAATGCACTAAAATGGTGCAACCTGTTCAGGAGACTGCTTTATGGCAACAGGCACGCAGCCCGATGCTGGGCAGATCCTCAACTCGCTGATTAACAGTATTTTGTTAATCGATGACAACCTGGCGATTCATTACGCCAACCCCGCTGCGCAACAACTGCTCGCCCAAAGCTCCCGCAAATTGTTTGGTACGCCGTTACCGGAACTGTTGAGCTACTTCTCATTAAATATCGAGCTGATGCAAGAAAGTCTGGAGGCGGGGCAAGGTTTTACCGATAACGAAGTGACGCTGGTGATCGACGGGCGCTCGCATATCCTTTCTGTGACGGCCCAGCGTATGCCGGACGGCATGATCCTGTTGGAGATGGCCCCGATGGATAACCAGCGCCGCTTAAGTCAGGAACAGCTACAGCACGCCCAGCAGGTAGCTGCCCGTGATTTAGTGCGCGGCCTGGCACATGAGATTAAAAATCCGCTTGGCGGTTTACGTGGCGCGGCGCAGCTGCTCAGCAAAGCATTACCTGACCCGTCACTGCTGGAATATACCAAAGTGATTATCGAACAGGCGGACCGGCTGCGAAATCTGGTCGACCGTCTGTTGGGGCCGCAGCTGCCCGGTACGCGCGTTACCGAAAGTATTCACAAAGTGGCTGAACGCGTGGTGACGCTGGTGTCGATGGAACTGCCTGATAACGTGCGGTTGATTCGTGATTACGACCCCAGCCTGCCGGAACTGGCGCACGATCCGGATCAAATTGAACAGGTATTACTGAATATTGTGCGTAATGCGCTACAGGCGCTGGGGCCGGAAGGCGGCGAAATTATTCTGCGTACCCGCACGGCTTTCCAGCTGACCTTGCACGGTGAGCGTTATCGGCTGGCAGCGCGGATCGATGTGGAAGATAACGGGCCGGGTATCCCGCCTCACTTACAGGATACGCTGTTTTACCCGATGGTCAGCGGTCGCGAAGGCGGCACCGGGCTTGGCTTATCCATCGCCCGTAATTTGATTGATCAGCATTCAGGCAAAATTGAATTTACCAGTTGGCCAGGTCATACCGAGTTCTCGGTTTACCTGCCTATCAGGAAATAAAGGTGACGTTTATGCAACGAGGGATAGTCTGGGTAGTCGATGACGATAGTTCCATCCGTTGGGTGCTTGAACGTGCGCTCGCTGGAGCGGGTCTAACCTGCACGACATTTGAGAGCGGCACCGAAGTGCTGGATGCACTGGCGAGTAAAACGCCGGATGTGCTGCTTTCAGATATCCGTATGCCGGGAATGGACGGACTGGCACTGCTCAAGCAGATTAAACAGCGCCATCCGATGCTTCCGGTCATCATCATGACCGCACATTCCGATCTGGATGCTGCCGTCAGCGCCTATCAACAAGGGGCGTTTGATTATCTGCCCAAACCGTTTGATATCGACGAAGCCGTGGCGCTGGTTGAGCGCGCCATCAGCCATTACCAGGAACAGCAGCAGCCGCGTAATATTCAGCTTAACGGCCCGACGACCGATATCATCGGCGAAGCGCCAGCCATGCAGGACGTGTTCCGTATTATCGGTCGGCTTTCGCGTTCTTCCATTAGTGTGCTGATTAACGGCGAGTCCGGCACCGGTAAAGAGCTGGTCGCTCATGCCCTGCATCGCCACAGTCCGCGTGCCAAAGCGCCGTTTATCGCGCTGAATATGGCGGCTATCCCAAAAGATTTGATCGAATCAGAACTGTTCGGTCACGAGAAAGGCGCGTTTACTGGCGCGAATACTATTCGCCAGGGGCGTTTTGAACAGGCCGATGGCGGCACGTTATTTCTCGACGAAATTGGCGATATGCCGCTGGATGTGCAGACGCGTTTGCTGCGCGTGCTGGCAGACGGTCAGTTTTATCGCGTTGGCGGCTATGCGCCGGTGAAAGTGGATGTGCGTATTATTGCCGCGACTCACCAGAACCTGGAACTGCGCGTGCAGGAAGGCAAGTTCCGTGAGGATCTTTTCCACCGCCTGAACGTTATCCGCGTTCATCTGCCGCCACTGCGTGAGCGTCGGGAAGATATTCCCCGCCTGGCACGCCATTTTTTACAGGTTGCCGCGCGCGAACTGGGCGTAGAAGCGAAGTTGCTGCATCCGGAAACCGAAGCCGCCCTGACGCGTCTGGCATGGCCGGGGAACGTGCGCCAACTGGAAAACACCTGCCGCTGGTTAACGGTGATGGCCGCCGGACAGGAAGTGTTGATTCAGGATTTGCCCGGCGAACTGTTTGAATCTACGGTTCCGGAAAGTCCTTCCACTATGCAACCGGACAGTTGGGCAACGTTGTTAGCGCAGTGGGCAGATCGGGCGCTGCGTTCCGGTCATCAAAACCTACTTTCTGAAGCGCAGCCAGAGCTGGAGCGGACGTTACTAACTACTGCTTTGCGACATACGCAGGGGCATAAACAAGAAGCAGCGCGACTGCTTGGTTGGGGACGTAACACCCTGACACGTAAGTTAAAAGAGTTGGGGATGGAGTGATTCACGGCTGGTGTGTAAAGATTGATTATTGAGCGCAAATTGCTGTTATTTTGCGCTTTACTGTTCTGATAAGTTCAGTATGATCTTGCCCGGAATACGGGGGAAGTCATTATGCTGGAATCAATAATTAATCTGGTATCGAGTGGCGCAGTTGATAGCCACACACCGCAAACTGCCGTTGCGGCCATCCTGTGTGTCGCGATGATTGGGCTGTTTAGCTGAAGCTCGTTATAGACTGCTGAGTAGCCAATGCGAGCCTGATCGTCTCCCTGGAAGGCAAGAGGGCCAGAGTGAGGGTCATTGTTCGCATCGATGCCGGCATGTTCCCCTCACCCTAACCCTCTCCCCAATGGGGCGAGGGGACAGTTCGCATTCTTTTGTGAGGTTTGTCATCAATCTCATGGCGCTTCGTTTATCATCCTTATAAACGAAGCGCCATTCACAATTTAAATCACCCGTGAGAACTGCTGCATCCGCGCTTTCTGGCGCAGATAAGTATCAAAGCACATGCAGATGTTGCGGATCAGCAAGCGGCCTTTTGCCGTCACCTGAATCCCCTTCTCATTGACATCCACCAGCCCATCTTTTGCTAACGGGGCGAGAAGCTTGAGATCTTCCGCAAAGTAATCAGCGAAGTGCAAATCCCACTGTTGTTCAACGGGGGCGTAATCCAGACGGAAATTGCAGATAAGAGACTTAATCACATCGCGGCGAATACAGTCATCGCGCGTTAACGCAATACCGCGCCACAGCGCATTACCCTGTTCATCCACCTGCTGATAGTACTGCTTCAACTCTTTCTGGTTTTGCGCGTAGCAGTCGCCAATCATGCTGATGGCTGAAACGCCCATCCCCAGCAGGTCGGTATCCCCCTGAGTGGTGTAGCCCTGGAAATTACGATGTAGCACGCCTTCACGCTGAGCCACAGCCAGCTCGTCATCCGGGCGGGCAAAGTGATCCATACCAATAAACTGATAACCCGATTGCGTCAGGAAAGCGATGGTTTCCTGCAGGATATCGAGTTTCTGCTGCGGACTCGGCAGGTCAGTATCTTTGATTTTACGCTGAGCAGCAAAAATGGTCGGCAGATGCGCGTAGTTAAAGACGCTCAGACGATCGGGGTTCAGCTCCGCCACGCGTTTCAGGGTAAAGGCGAAACTCTCCGGCGTCTGTTTCGGCAGGCCGTAAATCAGGTCAATGTTGGTGGAGGTAAAGCCAATCTCACGCGCATGGTTAAGCAGCGCAAAGATGAATTCTTCATCCTGCTCGCGATTGACCAGACGCTGTACTTCTTTGTTGAAGTCCTGCACGCCCATGCTCAGGCGATTAAATCCTTCGGAACGTAAATGATCGAGTACATCCAGTTCGATTTCACGCGGATCGACTTCGATCGAGATTTCCGCGTCGGCATTAAACTGGAAGTTTTCCCGCAGCAGCTTCATCAGGCGGCTGATTTGCGCTTTATTCAGGTACGTCGGCGTACCGCCCCCCCAGTGCAACTGACTAACGTGACGCCCGGCAAACAGCGGTGCACGATGAACGATTTCTTGCTCCAGCGCGTCCAGATACTGATCGGCCTTGTGCTGCTGGCGTGTAACAATCTTATTGCAACCACAGAAGTAGCAAAGCTTATGGCAGAACGGGATATGAACGTAGAGAGATAATGGACGCTCAGGGTAGCGCGCCACGGCTTGTAAAAACGCCTGTTCGCCGAAGTCTTCTGAAAACTCCAGCGCGGTCGGGTACGAGGTGTATCGTGGCCCGGAATAGTTATATTTCTGGATCAGGGCCAGATCCCAGTCGATTTGCTGTACAGACATACTCACTCCTTCCGATGGCGTCTCTGGCGGCTACGGCGTACCGGCGGATGCCCGTTTCGGGTCATCAGCCGGTTGCGCAGCCACTTTTGTCGCCGCGACAACCGCCGTAGTTTAACGAATAACCACACCAGATAACATATAACCGGAAGGGTTATCAGCAGAACGGGAAGGCCCACGGTGGCAATCCGTTAGTTGCCCCGCAGCAGACGCATCATGTCTTCTTGCTTCTCGTCTTCTTCCTCTTCTTCATCGTCGTCATAAGAGAGGCCGAGTTTCTGCATCAACTCATCAATACGATCCAGTTTGGCATCAACCCAAGATTGCTCTTCGGCGCTCAGGGTTTCGCCTGCTTCCAGACGTTCCAGCAGCGCATCCAGACGCTCATCCGTTTCCAGTAACTCCAACTCCGCCTGCGGTGAAAGCATAGGTTTCTCACTCTTCGGTTTGTGCTGTTTGGTGACTTTTTCAGTCACGCCCAATGGAATAGGGGTTTTACTACCAATGCGTGGATCTTTCGGTGCGTTCTGGCCTTTGTTGCCTGATGTCGTTTTACCGCCCGCTGCGCGGCTGCCCGGCGCATGACCACGACGTTTTTTCTGGCGCTTGCGGTCACGAGCCTCCTGATCCAGCTCCTCGCGTGTTTTTCGACGCGCTTTTGCGTGACCTTTGCTGCGTGAGTTTGAAGATGATGATTTCATAATGATTCGTCTTTTTGCCGTTTTATTCAGTATAGATTTGCGGCGGAATCTAACAGAAAGCAAGCAAAGAAAAAAGGCGACAGATTACTCTGTCGCCTTTTTTCCTGACTCATAACCCTTAACGGGTCTTACAATCCTTGCAGGCCGCCAACACACCCTGTTTTTCCATTAGCCAGAACATTCCGTGTTGATTCCATTTCCGTTTAATTACGTCTCCGGACGTTTGTCTTCCTGACAATCCTCTGTCTTCGCCTCCTGGCGCTCCTGACCCTCATCCTGAGTCATCTTCCTGTTAGCGTCCTCGCTCTATGGGTGCTACTTTACGCTTCTGCGCTAAACAAACAATAAACTATCATCAGTATTTTCTCATTTTCAGATTATTGTATAAAACTAATCACATGATTTCTTTGACCTATTTGACATGCATCGCAGATTTTTCTCTTCGATTTCGCATAAAGATGATCGGCAATGTCTCACAAAGCATGTGGCTTTTACTTACACCATGCCCCCCGAAAAATCCGTCTTTTATTGTGGTTCAGGTATAATCGCTGAAAAGCTTTGACTGACGGAGACGACCGCTTTGACTAATTTGAATTATCAACAGACGCATTTTGTGATGAGTGCGCCTGATATTCGCCACTTACCTTCCGATACCGGAATCGAAGTGGCTTTTGCAGGCCGTTCCAACGCAGGTAAATCCAGCGCGCTGAACACGCTGACTAACCAGAAAAGCCTGGCTCGTACCTCGAAAACACCAGGGCGCACCCAGCTTATCAACCTGTTTGAAGTGGCTGATGGCAAGCGTCTGGTTGACTTGCCTGGCTACGGTTATGCGGAAGTCCCGGAAGAGATGAAGCGCAAATGGCAGCGCGCGCTCGGCGAATACCTCGAAAAACGTCAGAGCCTGCAAGGTCTGGTGGTGCTGATGGATATTCGCCATCCGCTGAAAGATCTCGATCAGCAGATGATTGAGTGGGCGGTGGACAGCAATATCGCCGTGTTGGTGCTACTGACCAAAGCGGACAAACTGGCGAGCGGTGCACGTAAAGCGCAATTGAATATGGTGCGTGAAGCGGTGCTGGCATTTAATGGTGATGTGCAGGTAGAGACCTTCTCTTCGCTGAAGAAACAAGGTGTGGATAAGCTGCGTCAGAAGCTGGATACCTGGTTTAGCGAAATGCAGCCCATCGAAGAGAATCAGGACGGCGAATAATTTTTCTTTCCCCGGTGCCGGATGTAGCTTAAATGCTTTGTCTGGCCAGGGACTTCAAAATATTGCGACTCACGCCGTAAGCCTGATAAGCGTTATGCGCCAGGCAATTCAGATCTTTTCTCTCGCCCAATAAAAAACGCCCCAGTCATTACTGACTGGGGCGGCTAAAAAATTCAGCCAAATCCGATTACGTGAAGTAAAAGGTCTGAAAGATAGAACATCTTACCTCTGTACCCTACGCGAATAACTTTACTCTTTTTTGTTCAGTTCAGAAAGCATTTTTTGTAATTTTTTTTCAGTTGTTGCATAGGAATTTCTAATAGCCATCACAAAACGTGACAGCTTATGTTGCTTACTTACGAAAAAAGAGCTTATTCAGGCGAATCTTAGTGCGCTTGATCCCAGTTTTCACCACTTCCGACTTCCACCAGCAACGGCACATCCAGACGGGTACAGTTTTCCATCAATTGATGGATTTTCTTTGATACCGCATCGAGATCATCTTTATGAACTTCAAACACCAGTTCATCGTGTACCTGCATAATCATACGCACACGCGGTTGCTCGGCCTGTAACCATGCATCTACGGCAATCATCGCCCGTTTGATGATGTCTGCTGCAGTTCCCTGCATCGGCGCGTTAATTGCTGCACGTTCAGCCGCAGCACGACGCGCGCCGTTGCTGGACTTGATATCCGGCAAATAGAGACGGCGTCCGTCCAGCGTTTCAACGTAGCCCTGCTCTTTCGCCTGAGCACGGGTGCGTTCCATATACTCCAGCACGCCAGGGTAGCGTTCGAAGTAAAGATCCATGTACTTCTGCGCTTCTTTACGTGGAATGTTCAATTGCCGCGCCAGACCGAAAGCACTCATGCCATAAATCAGACCAAAGTTGATTGCTTTCGCGCTACGGCGTTGCTCGCTGGTGACGGTTTCCAGTGGCAAACCAAACACTTCTGCCGCCGTTGCCCGGTGGATATCTTTTCCTTCCGCGAATGCGGTCAGCAAGCCTTTGTCACGCGAGAGATGCGCCATAATGCGCAGTTCAATCTGCGAGTAGTCCGCTGAGACAATCACATAATCCTGCGGCGCAATAAACGCCTGGCGGATACGGCGACCTTCTTCGTTACGCACCGGAATGTTTTGCAGGTTAGGGTCGGTTGACGATAAACGTCCCGTTGCGGTTACTGCCTGGTGATAAGAGGTATGCACACGCCCGGTTTTCGGGTTGATCATCAACGGCAGCTTGTCGGTATAAGTTGATTTCAGCTTCGCCAGACCACGATACTCCAGAATCACTTTTGGCAACGGATAGTCCAGCGCCAGTTCTTCCAGTACCTCTTCCGACGTTGACGGCGCACCACCCGGCGTTTTTTTCAGTGGCTTAATACCTTGTTTTTCAAAAAGAATAGTTTGCAATTGCTTGGTGGACGAAAGGTTAAATTCCTCACCTGCAATTTCATGCGCTTTCTTTTCCAGCTCCGCCAGACGCAGAGTGAGCTCTTCAGAATGATTGTGCAGCACTTTCGGGTCGATCTTCACACCGTTACGTTCAATGCGTGAAAGCACCGGCACCAGCGGCATTTCGATATTCTCGAAGACGTTCAACGGCCCTTTGTGTTTCTGCAGATCCGGCCACATTTTCAGATGCAACTGCAAGGTGACATCTGCATCTTCGGCGGCGTAACGTCCGGCCTCTTCCAGGGCAATCTGGTTAAAGGTCAGTTGATTTTTGCCTTTACCGGCAATCTCTTCAAAAGTGATGGTTTTGTGCTTCAACCAACGTTCCGCGAGGCTGTCCATATCGTGACGCCCGGCAACGCTATTGAGAATGTAGGACTCCAGCATGGTATCAAAGGCAATCCCACGCAGTTCAATGCCGTAGTTCGCCAGAATACCGCGATCGTATTTCAGGTTTTGCCCGACCTTCAGCGCCTTTTCATCTTCCAGTAGCGGTTTCAACAGTTCGAGCGCGCTCGCGCGGGAGATCTGATCCGGTGCATCAAGGTAATCATGAGCAACCGGAATATAGGCCGCAACGCCAGGCTCGATAGCGAAAGACAACCCCACCAGGTTGGCAGAGATGTTATCGAGGCTGTCAGTTTCGGTATCAAATGCAAATACCGGCGCTTTTTCCAGCTTCGTAATCCATTCTTTCAGCGTATCTTCATCAAGGATAGTGACGTAGTTATCGTAAGAAATCACCGTTGCCACCACTTCTGGCGTTTCGTCGACAACAAGCGTTTCCTGCGGCTTCGCGGCAGGTTTAGACCCTTTGGCCTGTAACCATTTGCCCGCCTCTACATCAGCAGTCCAGCGTTTGAACTCATACTTTTTGAACAGCCCCAACAACTCTTCAGCCGCCGGTTGCTGCACTTCCAGTTGTTCACAGGTCAGTTCCAGCTCAACATCGGTTTTAATCGTCGCCAGCTGGTAAGAGAGATAAGCCACTTCTTTGTTTTGCTCTAGCTTCGCCGCCATTGTTTTCGCGCCACGGAAGCTTAGGCCAGCAATTTTTTCCGGCTCGGCATACAGCGTATCCAGCCCGCCAAGCCCCTGCAGCAGTGCCTGCGCAGTTTTTTCACCCACGCCCGGTACGCCAGGGATGTTATCGGAGGAGTCGCCCATCAGAGCCAGGAAGTCAATGATCAGTTCTGGCGGTACGCCGTACTTATTCACCACCTCTTCCGGGCCGAGGATGGTGTTTGTCATGGTATTGATAAGCGTAATATTTGGCGTCACCAACTGCGCCATATCTTTGTCGCCAGTGCTGATCAGCACCGGACGCCCGGCTTTTTCGGCTTCGCGCGCCAGAGTGCCGATAACGTCGTCCGCTTCTACGCCAGAAACCGCCAACAGCGGCAGTCCCATCGCTTTAACCATCGCGTGCAGAGGTTCTATTTGTGCTCGCAAATCGTCCGGCATTGGCGGGCGATGTGATTTGTAATGTTCAAACAGTTCATCACGAAAGGTTTTTCCCTTGGCGTCAAAGACCACCGCTGCATGTGTCGGTTTATATTGCATGATTAGACTACGCAGCATGTTGAGGACACCGTACATCGCACCGGTCGGCTCGCCTGCGCTGTTGGTCAGCGGCGGAAACGCGTGATATGCGCGATAAAGATAAGATGAACCATCTACAAGGATAAGTGGATTTTGGGGGATCTGAACCATAATGTCCGTGCCTGTTTATCAGATTATGGGTAAAGGATGCCACAGACAGGATGAAAACATGAGTTTTTCACCGCTTTTCGTGAAAATCTTTTGTAGATCTTCTGGATCGCTCGCAAATCGTCATGTGGATAACTTTGTGCATAAATTATTTACATCGCTTTTAATTTATTATCATGCTTTTTACAGCATGATGTTTATCTTTGTTTTTCATGAGCTTAAAAATAAATCCAGCCCTAACAATTGAAATAATAGGATTTCTTCTAATGTGGATAGATATAAATTATTTTTCTACTTTAGGATCATCCGTTATTTGGGGGGTTTTCTGCTAAAATCTGCGCCTTGCGCGTCTTTGGCGCACTGTCTATGGCTAACTTTTTGAATAAATTAATTATGACGAGAATACTCGCTACGATAACTCTTTTGCTGAGTATCGTATTGACCATTTTGGTTACCATTTTTTGTTCCGTCCCGATCATCATTGCCGGGATCGTAAAACTATTGTTACCTGTGCCAATGATATGGCGAAAAGTTTCACGTTTTTGTGATTTTATGATGTATTGCTGGTGTGAAGGTCTGGCGGTATTACTGCATCTGAACCCACACCTGCAATGGGAAGTTCACGGGCTGGAAGGGTTAAGTAAGAAAAACTGGTATCTGCTTATTTGTAACCACCGTAGTTGGGCAGATATTGTCGTACTGTGCGTGCTGTTTCGTAAGCACATTCCGATGAATAAATATTTCCTCAAGCAGCAGCTGGCCTGGGTGCCTTTTCTTGGCCTGGCATGCTGGGCGCTGGATATGCCGTTTATGAAGCGTTATTCCCGCGCTTATTTATTACGTCATCCGGAGCGACGTGGTAAAGATGTTGAAACCACTCGGCGTTCTTGTGAAAAGTTTCGCCTGCATCCTACCACCATTGTCAATTTCGTTGAAGGCTCCCGTTTCACGCAAGAAAAACATCAGCAAACCCACTCCACTTTTCAAAACTTGTTGCCACCAAAGGCGGCAGGCATTGCGATGGCGCTAAATGTACTGGGTAAACAATTCGATAAACTGCTTAATGTTACGCTGTGTTATCCGGACAATAACCGTCAGCCGTTCTTCGATATGTTAAGCGGTAAACTGACGCGGATTGTCGTACATGTGGATTTACAGCCTATTGCCGATGAGTTACATGGCGACTACATCAATGACAAAAGCTTTAAGCGCCATTTTCAGCAATGGCTGAACTCATTGTGGCAGGAAAAAGACCGGCTTCTGACGTCTCTCATGTCATCACAGCGTCAGAATAAGTAAGTTTTACTCGCCTCTGAATGAGCAGAGGCGAGTGAGTATTTTAATGAACAAAACGTCCGGCACGAGACATAAATTCTTCTTCGCTCATCTCCTGTCCGTTAAAAACAACTTTACCCGGTGTATAACGCAGCTGCAGCGAGGCGGTATTGTTGTCAATCGTGATTAACTGAAACATCTGACCTAATGTCATCATCCCGCTGATTTGTTTATCTGCCCGCTTCTGAGCTTTTTCAGCATCCAATCCTTCAGATAAATTAAGCTGTTTTGCGGTTTCTGTAACAACATTAATCGGTAAAGCCACGTTTAAATTGAACGATTTAATATTTTTGTTTGTGGATGATGAAGATTTAGCTGGATCATCAATACTCAGATCCAGATTGGCGTTTAGTTCTCCGAGAGTATTTCTCCAGCTAACCGGCACTTTAATAACTGGCTCACTTTTTTGTAATAACGGTAAATACTCTTTGAACAATGCAGCATTCACTTCTTGCAGGGCTGCTTTATCGTTTGCTAGCTCAGGGTGTGCAGTAAGCTGCTTTTGCATCGCAATGTTATACAGGATGATAAATTGGCGCACCGCTGAGGGATCAATAGATTCAGCAATCAATGACCACTCACCACTACCGAGTTGCTGATTCCCTTTTGTTAACTTATCAAGTTCGGTAATGACTCCAACTTATTGATAGTGTTTTATGTTCAGATAATGCCCGATGACTTTGTCATGCAGCTCCACCG
>NZ_SZVK01000065.1:0-17191 GCF_005280595.1 Escherichia sp. MR
GCTGATAGAAACAGAAGCCACTGGAGCACCTCAAAAACACCATCATACACTAAATCAGTAAGTTGGCAGCATCACCTCGCCAGCCATTAATAAAACCGTAGGATTGTACTCTATTTTCTTATAGGTATACCAGATTTATAAAAATGCATCATATGCATAGATATAATCAATGTGAATTATATCTTTATGTCTATTTTTTAAATATATACTTATTATCGAATAGATAAAAAATCCCGGTGTCGTTCCGGGATTTTTATAAGAAATGCGTTTAACGGCGGTTGCCAAAGATCCGCAGCAACATCAGGAACAGGTTGATGAAGTCCAGATACAACGTTAAGGCGCCAAGAATGGAATATTTACGCAGGTTCGACGTGTCGCGGGTATCAATCTGTTCACCCATATTTTTCAGTTTCTGAGTGTCATACGCCGTCAGTCCAACAAAGACAATCACGCCGATGTAAGTGACTGCCCACATTAATGCTTCGCTTTTCAGCCAGAAGTTCACCAGCGAGGCTATGACGATACCAATTAATGCCATAAATAGCATATTGCCGAAGCCACTTAAATCGCGTTTCGTGGTGTAACCATACAGACTCATCGCGCCGAACATCCCGGCGGTGACAACGAAGGTACTGGCAATAGAGGCGGCAGTGTAGACAATGAAAATACTGGAGAGCGTTAAGCCCGTTAGCGCCGAATAAAGCATAAAGAGCATCGTCGTTACGCCCGCGCTGAGTTTTTGAATCATCGCTGATAACACGATAACCAGAGCTAATTGCGCGATTATCAAACCGATTAAGAAGACACGGTTAGTGAATAGCAGCTCCATAACGGCAGCAGAGTTGGCTGCATACCAGGCAACAAATGCGGTCAGTAACAAACCAACTGTCATCCAGCCATAGACTTGCGCCATATAGGTTTGCAAGCCAGCACGGGGTTGTACGATTGAATCTGAACGTGGGAATCTGTCCATGACTTTCTCCTGAAGATATAAGGAATATCTAAAGGATACTGCAAATGATGAGGGTGTGCATCGACGCAGCGTAAACGTATGTCCAGAGCGATGAAATTGCCGGATGCAGCGGTGCCTTATCCGGCCAACAAAAAACTACCAGCGTTTCGCCGCCTGCTGATCGCTCTCCCGGGCTTCAACCCAGCGGTCGCCTTCCGGCGTGACTTCGCGCTTCCAGAACGGTGCGCGGGTTTTGAGATAGTCCATAATAAACTGCCCGGCTTCAAACGCGCTGCTACGATGCGCGCTGGTGACCCCGACAAATACGATTTCATCGCCCGGCCATAATTCGCCAATGCGATGAATCACCGTGACTCTCCCCAGCGACCAGCGGTTACGCGCCTCATCCACGATTTCCGCCAGTGCTTTTTCCGTCATCCCCGGATAGTGTTCGAGGGTTAATGCTTTGACGCTGTCGCCCAGGTTATGGTTGCGCACCTTACCGGTAAACGTGACCACTGCACCATCTTCGTCACGCTCAGCCAGCCACGGGTACTCTTCCCCAACGCTAAAAGGCTGAGATCCGACAACAATTTTGGTTTCTGCCATCTTAACCTCCGGTTACCGGCGGGAAGAAAGCAACTTCGTCGCCGTCAGTCAGCGGATGGTCAAAACTCACCAGCGTCTGGTTGACGGCAGCCAGCAATTTGCCATCTTCCAGCGCCAGCGCCCAGCGATCGCTCTGCGCTGCCAGGTGTTGGCGTAACGCTTCAACGGTTGGGAAATCCGCAGCCACTTCGGTTGCATCTGTTCCCACCAACTCGCGCACCTGGGCGAAAAAAAGAACTTTAATCATCCGCTTCCACCTTAAAATCACCCGACTTGCCGCCGCTCTTCGCCAGCAAACGTACCGGACCAATCACCATATCTTTTTGCACCGCTTTGCACATGTCATAAATGGTCAGCGCCGCCACGGAGGCTGCGGTTAATGCTTCCATTTCGACACCCGTTTTCCCGGTCAGGCGGCAAAGCGTTTCAATTCGTACCCGATTATGTTCCGGCTCAGCCTGTAAATTGACTTCAACTTTGCTGAGCATCAGCGGATGACAAAGCGGGATCAGATCCCAGGTGCGTTTTGCCGCCTGAATACCGGCAATGCGCGCAGTGGCAAATACGTCGCCTTTGTGATGGCGACCATCAATGATCATCGCCAGCGTCTCACTGCGCATGGTGACAAAGGCTTCGGCGCGCGCTTCACGCACAGTTTCCGCTTTGGCGGAGACATCCACCATGTGCGCTTCGCCAGCGGCGTTGATATGGGTCAGTTGCGACATACTTATTTCTTCAAATGTGGATGGAAATTGCACGGACGCGTACGGGCATCCAGCTGCGGGGCGATGATATTTTCCCAGGCGGTGCGGCACGCTTTAGTCGAGCCGGGCATCGCGAAAATCAGCGTTTTGTTAGCAACACCCGCCACCGCCCGAGATTGCAGCGTTGCGGTGCCAATCTCTTCGAACGACAGCATACGGAACACTTCGCCGAAGCCTTCGACTTCACGATCGAACAGCGGCAACAGTGCTTCTGGCGCCTGATCGCCTTCTGTCAGGCCAGTACCACCTGTAATCAGCACCACTTGTACATCGTCACTGGCGATCCACGCAGATACCTGAGCGCGAATGGCGTAGCGGTTTTCTTTGACAATGGCTTTATCGACAACGTGATGGCCTGCTTCCTGCGCCGAGTCGCGCAGATAGTGACCGGAGGTATCGTCTTCTTCACCGCGACGATTAGAAACCGTAAGAATAGCAATACGGGTCGGGATAAATTCAGTGCTTACCTGACTCATCTGATCTCTCCTTTTGACGTTTTAACCGCCAATGTACGATAAGTTTTGCGTAATACCGGTGTTGTTTTGATGCAGGAAATGGGTCTGTTTTTTCTCCCGCAGCGCCGCCGAAATACGCGCTTCCAGCGCCTGTTGCTGGGTATCGTCTTCCAGCAGATCGCGCAGGTTAACGCCGCCTTCACCAAACAGGCAGAGATGGAGTTTACCAATGGAGGAGACGCGCAGGCGGTTGCAGGTGGCGCAGAAGTCTTTTTCATACGGCATGATAAGGCCGATCTCTCCGGCGTAATCCGGATGACAAAAGACTTGTGCGGGGCCGTCGCTGCGTTGACGAAGCTGATGGATCCAGCCGCGACGCAGCAGCTCGTCACGCAGAACCTGACCAGAAATATGGTGCTTGCGGAAGAGTTCGCTGCCCTCGCCCGTTTCCATCAGTTCGATAAAACGCAGCTGAATGGGGCGATGCTGGATCCAGTTCAGAAAGGTGTCGAGTTGATGATGATTGACATCCCGCATCAGCACGGTATTGACTTTAACCTTCTCAAACCCGGCTTCAAATGCAGCATCGATGCCTGCCATTACCTGGTTGAATTTATCCTGCCCGGTAATGGCATGAAACTGACGGGCGTCGAGGCTATCAACGCTGACGTTAATGCCCGTCAGGCCTGCATCGCGCCAGTTCGCGACATCGCGTTCCAGGCGATAACCATTGGTGGTGACCGCAATCTGGCGAATAGCGTCGTTTTCCCGCACAGCGGCGATGATATCGGTAAAGTCGCGACGTAAAGACGGCTCGCCGCCTGTCAGACGCACTTTTTCGGTGCCCAGACTGGCGAAGGCGCGAGTAACCCGACGAATTTCATCGACGGTCAGGAAGCCTTTATTAGTGACGCCGCTCGGCTTGTAGCCATCCGGCAGGCAGTAGGTGCAACGAAAGTTACACACATCGGTAATCGACAGGCGCAAGTAGTAAAACTTACGCGCAAATGCATCAGTTAGTTGTGAAGCCATGTACACCTTTCCAGATACGGGAGGCGAAGTCATTTCTTCCTTCGCCCTGGTGGCAATCTTTATGAGCATTGTCACGGCCAAAGCACCGTATCAGTTGACCCAGGTGCAGAGGCTAGAGTGTTTAGTGGTTATGCCGATACTAGCGTGTAAATGAGATTTTTACCATTCACACTTTTCGCTATGTAATCATGTATATAGCGTCATGATCGTGCTATTTCCCTACAGAATAAGGGAAAATGATGGTTTTACTTTGATGTACATCATCAGCAATGCAGTGCGTATATCGTCCTTTAGAGGTAGAAAACAATTATTTGTATCCTCAATTTTGGCGGGTTAATTGCTGTTTCCCTGTCAGTTGCGCTACTGTAGCGCGGATAATCTGACTTCAGGAATTTATATGCGCAATCGTACGCTGGCTGACCTTGATCGTGTCGTTGCTCTCGGCGGAGGGCATGGACTGGGACGCGTTCTCTCATCACTTTCGTCTTTGGGTTCTCGTTTAACGGGCATTGTGACCACCACCGATAACGGTGGTTCAACAGGGCGTATTCGCCGCTCAGAAGGCGGTATTGCCTGGGGCGATATGCGCAACTGTCTTAATCAGTTAATTACAGAACCCAGCGTCGCTTCCGCGATGTTTGAATATCGTTTTGGCGGTAATGGCGAGCTTTCCGGGCATAACCTTGGAAACCTGATGTTAAAGGCGCTGGACCACCTTAGCGTGCGGCCTCTGGAAGCCATCAATTTAATTCGTAATCTGCTGAAAGTGGATGCGCATTTGATTCCGATGTCAGAGCATCCCGTTGATCTGATGGCGATTGACGATCAGGGGCATGAAGTTTACGGCGAGGTAAATATTGACCAGTTAACCACGCCGATTCAGGAATTACTGTTAACCCCTAATGTGCCTGCTACGCGTGAAGCTGTACATGCTATCAATGAAGCAGATCTGATTCTTATCGGGCCAGGCAGTTTTTATACCAGCCTGATGCCGATCCTGCTGCTTAAGGAAATGGCGCAGGCATTACGCCGCACGCCAGCACCGATGGTCTATATCGGCAATCTGGGACGTGAACTTAGCCTACCAGCGGCGAATCTGAAACTGGAAAATAAGCTGGCGATTATGGAGCAGTATGTCGGCAAGAAGGTTATTGATGCCGTCGTCGTTGGGCCGAAAGTGGATGTTTCTGCGGTCACCGACAGAATAGTGATTCAGGACGTACTGGAGGCCAGCGATATCCCCTATCGTCATGACCGCCAGTTGTTACATAACGCACTGGAAAAGGCGTTACAGGCGTTGGGTTAACGGAAAACCGGAAGAACATTCCGGCGTCAGATTGCAGACAAAGTGCGCGTTGTTCATGTCGGATGCGGCGTGAACGCCTTATCCGGCCTACAAATCGCGCAAATTCAATATATTGCAGAGTGCATGTAGGCCTGATAAGCGTAGCGCATCAGGCAATTTTACGTTTCTCATCAGCCTCAAACCAGAAGAACATTCCGGCTTTTTCATCTCGTCACGAAGCCGCAATAAACAGCTCACGCAACTGATGCAACTGGTCACGAATTTGCGCCGCCTCTTCGAACTCCAGGTTTTGCGCGTGTTTCATCATCTGCCCTTCCAGTTCATGGATTTTCTGCTGCAACGCTTTTGGCGACATATCCATCGGCACATTATCCGGCTCAACAATCGCGCGCGCTTTCCCTCTGCCCTTGGCTTTGGTTTTAGCAATGTTCTGCCCCAGCGCCAGGATATCGACCACTTTCTTGTTCAGCCCTTGTGGTGTAATGCCATGCTCTTCGTTGTACTTCTGCTGTTTCTCGCGGCGACGTTCGGTTTCACCAATCGCTTTCGCCATTGACGGGGTTATCTTATCGCCGTAGAGAATCGCTTTACCGTTAACGTTACGTGCCGCACGACCAATGGTCTGGATCAACGAACGTTCAGAACGCAGGAAGCCCTCTTTGTCGGCGTCGAGGATTGCCACCAGCGACACTTCCGGCATATCCAGACCTTCGCGCAGTAAGTTGATGCCAACCAGCACATCGAACTCGCCCAGACGCAAGTCGCGGATGATTTCCATACGTTCAACGGTATCAATGTCGGAGTGAAGATAACGCACGCGCTCGCCGTGTTCTTCGAGATATTCGGTGAGGTCTTCCGCCATCCGCTTGGTCAGCGTCGTCACCAGAACGCGTTCGTTAATTGCCGCTCGCTGACGAATCTCCGAAAGAAGATCATCGACCTGGGTCGCTACCGGACGCACTTCGATAATCGGATCAAGCAATCCGGTTGGACGCACCACCTGATCCACCACGTCGCCGCCAGATTTCTCCAGCTCGTAATTACCCGGCGTCGCAGAAACATAGATGGTTTGCGGGGCTAATGCTTCGAACTCTTCAAACTTCAGCGGACGGTTATCCAGCGCCGATGGCAGGCGGAAACCATACTCCACCAGCGTTTCTTTACGCGCCCGGTCGCCGCGATACATACCGCCTATCTGCGGAATGGTGACGTGTGATTCATCAACCACCAGCAGCCCATCGGCAGGCAGGTAATCAAACAGCGTCGGCGGTGGCTCGCCAGGCCCACGCCCGGAAAGAAAGCGAGAATAGTTTTCGATGCCCGAGCAATATCCCAGCTCATTCATCATCTCCAGATCAAACTGGGTACGCTGGGTCAGCCGCTGCTCTTCCAGCAACTTGTTATTTGCCAGCAGTACCTTGCGCCGATCCGCCAGTTCTTCTTTAATCTCTTCCATCGCCTGCACAATGCGCTCGCGCGGCGTAACATAGTGCGTTTTCGGGTAGATGGTATAACGCGCAATGGTCGAGATAATCTGCCCGGTTAGTGGGTCGAAAAGCGAGAGCCGTTCCACTTCTTCGTCGAACAATTCTACACGTAGCGCAACGTCGTCGGACTCTGCCGGGAAGATGTCGATCACCTCACCCCGCACGCGAAAAGTGCCGCGCTGGAATGCCTGGTCGTTGCGGGTGTATTGCAACTCCGCCAGGCGACGCAGGATCGCGCGCTGATCGATAATCATACCGACCGTGAGGTGCAGCATCATCTTGAGATATAAATCAGGATCGCCCAGACCATAAATTGCGGAAACTGACGCTACGACAATGACATCTCGCCGCTCCAGCAACGCTTTGGTTGCTGAAAGTCGCATCTGTTCGATATGTTCGTTTACTGAGGCATCTTTCTCAATAAACGTATCTGAACTCGGAACATAGGCTTCTGGCTGATAGTAATCGTAATAGGAGACGAAATACTCCACCGCGTTTTCCGGGAAGAACTCTTTCATCTCACCATATAGTTGCGCTGCCAGCGTTTTGTTGGGCGCCAGCACCATGGTTGGGCGTTGCAGGTCAGCGATGACATTAGCAATAGTGAAGGTTTTCCCCGACCCCGTCACGCCAAGCAGAGTCTGATGCGCGAGGCCATCCTCCAGCCCCTCTTTGAGGCGTCGAATCGCCTCCGGCTGATCGCCAGAAGGTTTAAACGCGGAATTCAGTTTGAATGGTTTACTCATGAGTTGCTACCTGAAGGAATGGGCGGGCAGGTGTGTAATTTTACTCGTCATGATTAATAATGCCAATAAATTATACTGGATAAAAAAACAGTCTCACACCACTACATTTCTGTTACGCCGTAAACTAAGGTCTAAACCGTAGGCAAAATTGACGCTGTGACGAGATAAAACTCTGGTCTGCAGGGTTATCCCCAGAGCAATGGCTTTTTTAACATTTGTCAAGATGGCTGATGACGGATTTATTGCAGGAGATAACACTTTCCTGACAGCCATTGCATTTATCTAACAGATTGAAAAATAAAAAATATTTATTTAAGCCGTCTTTAGCGCCAATTTGCGTGCAAGCCGCGTATTCTCTCGCTTACCTTACGTTTTCTAACTCTAATGCACATGGTTATCCACAGGAATAGTGGATAACTGCCTGCAGCCCCTATGTCCAGCCGCCTGGGCAATTCCCATACTAATCGTATAATGCCGGGGTAAAATTTTTTTCGCGATTTTTTTAGCATTTGGTTGGTTAAATTACGGGCGACCGAAGACGCGATCTCGCTCGCAATTCAACCAATTTTTTTGCTACTTCAGTGATGTGAGATTTATATATTTTCCGGTTAGCGCACTTTCTGGATTTTCCTGAAGCCAGGGAATTTCCCCCAGCAGCGGCGCGGGGATCATTCGGGTGAGCGTAGCCATATATTCACTGTGGCGTTTACCCTGCGGCGTGACATCGTTCGCCACCCAGCCTGCGAGTGTTAGCCCTGCCTGCTGTACTGCCTGTGCTGTCAGCATTGCATGATTGATGCAGCCCAGTTTTACCCCAACGACCAGAATCACCGGCAGTTGTTCCTGCGTTACCCAATCTGCAAACATGAAGGAATCCGAAAGCGGCGTAAACCAGCCGCCAGCGCCTTCCACTAACACCCAGTCAGCCTGTTGTTCAAGCACGCGTAATCCGGCGCTCATTACCAATGATTCTATCGGCCTGCCCTCTTGCGCGCTGATGATGTGCGGCGAAGTGGGTTCTGCGAAGGTATAAGGATTTACCGTTGCGTAATCCAGCTGCAGGCTGCTGTTGCGCTGTAACGCCAGCGCGTCGCTGTTACGTAAGCCTTCCGGGGTATTTTCGCTGCCAGAGGCCACCGGTTTATAACCTGCCGTCCGATAACCTGCTGCCTTCGCGGCCTGCAACAGTGCGCAACTGGCAACGGTTTTACCCACTTCGGTGTCCGTTCCGGTGACAAAATAGCGTTTACTCACGAGTAATTACTCCCAAAAAAAGATAATAAGTCAGGGGATATCGCCCCTGTTGTTGCGGCCAGGCCAGTTGCAGTTGTTGTAACTGTGAACGGGTTAATACTCGCTGATCGCGCCCTGCGTGAAGATGCGTTGCGCCAATGCCTTTCAGCGAACGCATGGCACTGAGCGCATCATCAAACCACAGCGTGACAGGCTGCATATTATGTTGATAACGAAAACCTTTTAGCGCCTGTTCAATATCTGCTGACGGTAAAAAGCGATTGACATGGGGGCGTTCGTCTACTGCTTGCCACGCCTGATGCAGTTCGGGTAACGAACCCTGCGCCAGCGTGGTAAACGCCACTACGCCGCCGGGGCGTACTACGCGGCAAAGCTCACCTAATGCCGTGGATAAATTACCGCACCACTGCACCGCGAGATTGCTCCATGCAAGATCGAACGTCGCAGTCGCTAACGGCAGGGATTCGATATCCCCCGCCAGATAATGATCTGCGGCATCCTTCTGGCGTGCCTGGGCAAGCATTGGCGGCGAGAGATCTAACGCCATCACCTGCTCGCTGCGCTCGCGCCAGTGGCGGCTCATCCAGCCAGGTCCACAGCCAGCATCCAGCACTCGGGCGTATTTGCGTTGCGGGAGCATTGCCAGCAAGGCATCGGCGCTCTGACGCTGTAACTCTGCGTGTTGCTCATACTGTGAGGCAGCCCGACCAAATGCCGCTGCAATGGCTTGTTTATTAACCGTTGCCATGCAGCACCTCCAGCAGACGGTCGATATCCTGCGTTTCATGAGCTGCGGTTAAGGTCAGGCGCAGTCGCGCAGTGCCAGCGGGTACGGTTGGCGGGCGAATCGCCGTGACCCAGCAGCCTTGCTGGCGCAGTTTTTCTGCTAGTTGTAACGCACGGCTGTTGTCACCGACGATCAATGGTTGGATGGCGCTGCATGAATCCGCAAGCGTAAACGGCAAATCCTGTACTCCGGCACGAAAACGCGTAATGAGTGCTGCCAGTTTTGCGCGTCGCGCGTCACCTTCTTCACTGCGAATGACCGCCAGCGACGCACGTAATGCCTGCGCCTGAGCGGGCGGCATACTGGTGCTATAGATAAGATGGCGGGCAAATTGCAGCAGATAATCCGCCACAGTTTCAGAGCAAAGCACCGCCGCACCGCTGACACCAAATCCTTTGCCAAACGTAACCACCAGCAATTCTGGTTTTACCTTTTGCAGCCAGCAGCTGCCGCGCCCCTGCTCCCCGATAACGCCCGTACCGTGGGCATCGTCGACCATCAACCAGCCATTGTGCTGCTGCGTCTCACGGTGGATTTCCGTCAGCGGCGCACTATCGCCGTCCATACTGAATACGCCTTCTGTCACCACCAGTCGCAACCCTGGACAGGAGGAAGCAAGCAGGCGCGCCAGATGAGCGACATCGTTATGAGCAAAACGGCGAAGCTGCGCCGGACTTAAACTGGCCGCTTCCTGCAAGGAGGCGTGGCTAAGCCGGTCGGCAACGATGCGGTCATCTTTCGCCATCATCGCGGCAATGACCGCCTGATTAGCGGCAAAACCAGAGATAAACAGCAGTGCCCGAGAATAGCCCAGCCACTCGGCCAGTTCTTCTTCCAGCGCCTGATGCGCCACGCTATAACCGCTGACGTGACCGGAACCGCCACTACCGACGCCAAATTGCTCCGCCCCCTGCTGCCAGGCACGGATAATTTGCGGATGATGGCTTAAACCTAAGTAATCGTTACTGGAAAAGTTCAGATACTGCCGTTCGTCCGCCACCAGCCAGCGTCCGGCGCCTTGTGCCACCGGATAACGGCAACGCAGGGCATCGGCAGCACGCCGCGCATCGAGTGCCGCGTTAATCTTCTCCTGCCAGGTCATAGGGCTGCCGCGTTGTAGTATTCGTCGGTGTCCGGGGTCATCAGCGCCTGTTCCAGACGTTGCTGTTGTTCGTTATCGCCCGCCAGAACGGCGGTTTGTTGCGGATTCAGCCCCAGTTTGCGGAACAGTTGCAGGTCTTTATCTTCTTCCGGATTCGGCGTGGTCAGCAGTTTGCAACCGTAGAAAATCGAGTTAGCTCCGGCCATAAAGCACATCGCCTGAGTCTGTTCGTTCATCTGCTCGCGTCCGGCAGAAAGGCGCACATAAGAGGTCGGCATCAGGATCCGCGCCACCGCAATGGTGCGAATAAAATCAAAGGCATCGACATCATCATTATCCGCCAGCGGCGTGCCTTTCACCTTCACCAGCATGTTGATTGGCACGCTTTCAGGCGGCGTCGGCAGGTTTGCCAGTTGCAGCAATAATCCGGCGCGATCTTTTACCGTTTCGCCTAAGCCCACAATGCCACCTGAGCAGACTTTGATCCCGGCATCGCGCACTTTTTCCAGCGTATCGAGGCGTTCCTGATAGGTGCGCGTGGTGATGATATTGCCGTAAAACTCCGGCGAGGTGTCGAGGTTGTGGTTGTAGTAATCCAGCCCGGCATTCGCGAGGCGCTGCGCCTGGGATTCACTTAATGTCCCCAGCGTCATACACGCCTCGAGGCCCATCGCTTTTACCCCTTGCACCATCTGCTCCAGGTACGGCATATCGCGTTCGTGGGGATTCTTCCACGCCGCGCCCATACAAAAACGCGTCGATCCCGCCGCTTTCGCTTTGCGCGCCGACTCCAGCACCTGTTCAACTTCCATCAACCGCTCGGCTTCCAGCCCGGTTTTGTAGCGCGAGCTTTGCGGGCAGTATTTGCAGTCTTCCGGACAAGCTCCGGTCTTAATCGACAGCAAAGTGCTGACCTGTACCTGACGAGGATCGAAATGCTGACGATGCACCTGCTGCGCTTCAAACAGCAGATCCAGCAACGGTTTTTCAAATAATTCTGTGACTTGCGACAATGTCCAGCGTGGGCGGTGAGCCATGGGGCTTCTCCAAAACGTGTTTTTTGTTGTTAATTCGGTGTAGACTTGTAAACCTAAATCTTTTCATTTTGGTTTACAAGTCGATTATGACAATGGACGATCTTACCTTTGACCAACGCCATATCTGGCACCCGTACACATCCATGACCTCCCCGCTGCCGGTTTATCCGGTGGCGAGCGCGGAAGGTTGCGAGCTGATTTTGTCTGACGGCAGACGCCTGGTTGACGGTATGTCGTCCTGGTGGGCGGCGATCCACGGCTACAATCACCCGCAGCTTAATGCGGCGATGAAGTCGCAAATTGATGCCATGTCGCATGTGATGTTTGGCGGTATCACCCATGCGCCCGCCATCGAGCTATGCCGCAAACTGGTGGCAATGACGCCGCAACCGCTGGAGTGCGTTTTTCTCGCGGACTCCGGCTCCGTAGCGGTAGAAGTGGCGATGAAGATGGCGTTGCAGTACTGGCAGGCCAAAGGCGAAGCACGTCAGCGTTTTCTGACCTTCCGCAATGGTTATCATGGCGATACTTTTGGCGCGATGTCGGTATGCGATCCTGACAACTCTATGCACAGCCTGTGGAAAGGCTATCTGCCAGAAAACTTGTTTGCTCCAGCCCCGCAAAGCCGCATGGACGGCGAATGGGATGAGCGCGATATGGTGGGCTTTGCGCGCCTGATGGCGGCGCATCGCCATGAAATCGCTGCGGTGATTATTGAGCCGATTGTCCAGGGCGCAGGCGGGATGCGCATCTACCATCCGGAATGGTTAAAACGAATCCGCAAAATGTGCGATCGTGAAGGTATCTTGCTGATTGCTGACGAAATCGCCACCGGATTTGGTCGAACCGGCAAACTGTTTGCCTGTGAACATGCGGGGATTGCGCCGGACATTTTATGCCTCGGTAAAGCCTTAACCGGCGGCACGATGACCCTTTCAGCCACGCTCACCACGCGCGAGGTTGCAGAAACCATCAGTAACGGCGAAGCCGGCTGCTTTATGCACGGGCCAACTTTTATGGGCAATCCGCTGGCCTGCGCGGCAGCGAACGCCAGCCTGACGATTATTGAATCCGGTAAATGGCACCAGCAGGTGGCAAATATTGAAGCGCAACTACGTGAGCAACTGACCCCAGCCCGTGACGCCGAAATGGTTGCCGATGTGCGCGTGCTGGGGGCAATTGGCGTAGTCGAAACCACTCGTCCGGTGAATATGGCAGCACTGCAAAAATTCTTTGTCGAGCAGGGTGTGTGGATACGGCCTTTTGGCAAGCTGATTTACCTGATGCCGCCCTATATTATTCGCCCGGAACAGTTGCAGCGCCTGACCGCAGCGGTAAATCGCGCCGTACTGGATGAAACATTTTTTTGCCAATAACGGGAAGTCAGCGTGAGGGTTTCTGGCTACACTTTCTGCAAACAAGAAAGGAGGGTTCATGAAACTCATCAGTAACGATCTGCGCGATGGCGATAAGCTGCCGCATCGTCATGTCTTTAACGGCATGGGTTACGATGGCGATAATATTTCGCCACATCTGGCGTGGGATGATGTTCCTGCGGGAACGAAAAGTTTTGTTGTCACCTGCTACGACCCGGATGCGCCAACCGGCTCCGGCTGGTGGCACTGGGTAGTTGTTAACTTACCCGCTGATACCCGTGTATTGCCGCAAGGATTTGGCTCTGGTCTGGTAGCAATCCCTGATGGCGTGCTCCAGACACGCACCGATTTTGGTAAAACCGGGTACGATGGCGCAGCACCGCCGAAAGGCGAAACTCATCGCTACATTTTTACTGTTCACGCGCTGAATGTAGAACGTATTGATGTCGATGAAGGTGCCAGCGGCGCGATGGTCGGTTTTAACGTTCATTTCCACTCTCTCGCCAGCGCATCAATTACCGCGATGTTCAGTTAAATGTTCTGTCAGATGGTGCAAGGCCATCTGACATCACTTAAAGGTATTAAAAACAACTTTTTGTCTTTTTACCTTCCCGTTTCGCTCAAGTTAGTATAAAAAAGCAGGCTTCAACGGATTCATTTTTCCATTTCAAAGCCCGGAGCAACCTGTGAACACATTTTCAGTTTCCCGTCTGGCGCTGGCACTGGCTTTTGGCGTGACGCTGACCGCCTGTAGCTCAACACCGCCCGATCAACGCCCTTCCGATCAAGTAGCACCTGGTACGTCTTCTCGCCCGATTCTGTCGGCAAAAGAAGCGCAGAATTTCGATGCTCAACACTATTTTGCCTCCCTGACGCCAGGTGCTGCAGCATGGAATCCTTCCCCGATTACCCTGCCTGCGCAACCTGACTTTGTTGTCGGCACGGCGGGTACTCAAGGTGTAACGCATACCACGATTCAGGCGGCGGTAGATGCGGCAATTATCAAGCGTACTAATAAGCGCCAGTATATTGCCGTGATGCCAGGTGAGTATGAAGGTACGGTTTATGTCCCTGCGGCACCGGGCGGAATCACTGTCTACGGCATGGGCGAAAAACCGATTGATGTGAAAATTGGACTTTCCCTTGATGGTGGAATGAGCCCTGCTGACTGGCGTCATGACGTTAACCCACGCGGCAAATATATGCCCGGTAAACCAGCGTGGTATATGTACGATAGTTGCCAGAGCAAACGCAGCAACAGCATCGGCGTTCTCTGTTCTGCGGTCTTCTGGTCACAAAACAATGGCCTGCAACTGCAAAACCTGACCATCGAAAACACTCTGGGCGATAGCGTAGATGCGGGTAACCATCCGGCGGTGGCGTTGCGTACTGATGGCGACAAAGTACAGATCAACAACGTTAACATTCTTGGTCGTCAGAATACCTTCTTTGTCACCAACAGCGGTGTACAAAACCGTCTGGAAACGAATCGTCAGCCGCGTACTCTGGTAACTAATAGCTACATCGAAGGGGATGTGGATATCGTTTCCGGCCGTGGTGCAGTGGTGTTCGATAATACCGAATTCCGCGTGGTGAACTCACGTACTCAGCAAGAAGCGTATGTGTTCGCACCGGCTACGCTGTCCAATATTTACTACGGTTTCCTTGCCGTAAATAGCCGTTTCAATGCCTCCGGTGATGGCGTCGCACAGCTGGGCCGCTCGCTGGATGTTGATGCCAATACCAACGGTCAGGTAGTGATCCGTGATAGCGCCATCAACGAAGGCTTTAACACGGCTAAACCGTGGGCCGACGCGGTGATTTCTAATCGTCCATTTGCGGGTAATACCGGCAGCGTTGATGATAACGACGAAGTACAGCGCAATCTGAATGACACTAACTACAACCGCATGTGGGAATACAATAACCGTGGCGTGGGTAGCAAAGTGGTTGCAGAAGCAAAGAAATAAGCGTTGCTAACTATTTGCCGGATGCGGCGTAAACGCCTTATCCGGCCTACGGGTCGATGCGATTCGTAGGTCGGATAAGATGCGCCAGCATCGCATCCGACAATAAGTGCCGGATGCGACCTACATTCACATGGCGCTTTTTACATCTGACGGTTTTTATTGAAGTTAATCAAACTACCCGCTTTGATAATCTCGCGCTCTTCAGCAGTCAGACTTTCCATATACAGCGTGATTTCCGTAACCGGCGCATCTTCATGGATCACATAACCTTTGAAGGTCGTACCTGGATTATCCAGCGCCGCTTTAATGCCAGGAATATAAATGTAATCCCCCACTTCAAAGTTCGGCACTTCTGCCATTTGCAGCGGTAACATCCCCCAGTTGATGACATTAGAACGGTAACGTTTAGTCGCGTATTCCTCGGCAATATTCGCCAGACCGCCAATCACACGCTGGCAGCTCGCCGCCTGTTCACGCGCAGAACCATCACCTGGTTTGACCGCATAAACCATGCTGCCAATTTCAGTTTGCAGCGGATCAATATGTTCCTGACCAGCAATCTGTTTAATACGGGCAAATACGGATTCCAGCTCGCTGACATTCCCCGCCAGACGTTGATTTTCCAGCTCAGCAGTGGTTTTACTTCTGCCAACATAGCCTGGATCGCGGCGTGACAGGGTAAACTCCGCCAGACCAATCGGATTTGAACGATAAGAAGAGGTTTCACCGGAAGGAATCAATTCGTCGGTAGTGGTCACTTCGTCGAGGATCTTCGAGCACACTTTGAGGACGATATTGTCAGTCAGCGCACCCAATTCCGGCCAGTCTTTGATGTTCGGTCCATAGATCAACGGTTGCTGGGTCGCCCCTTTCACAAAACCCTGATAGACACGATTTTTATACGGCGTCACATCGAAAACGTACTCCGGCACGTTGTCCCAGCAATCCAGCTCGCTGGCAGAGGTTAAATAGCCACCGTTTGCCGCAGTCGCAGCGATAGAACGGGCGTCCATTAATGCAACCGCTGACATCTGCCCATTAGCTGGCTTAGAGCCTTCGCGGTTCGGGAAGTTACGCGTGGTGTGGCGAATACTCAAACCGTTGTTGATTGGCGTATCACCCGCCCCAAAGCATGGGCCGCAGAACGCGGTTCTGATGATTGCGCCTGCGCCAATCAAATCTGCTACCACGCCTTTTTTGGCTAAATCCATAAACACCGGCTGCGATGACGGGTAAACCGCCAGCGAGAAGGTATCATTGCCACAGGATTGACCGCGCAGCGCATTTGCTGCGGCGATAACGTTTTCATAGTTACCGCCAGAACAGCCGGCGATAATCCCCTGTTGTACTTTCAGGCGTCCATTTTCCACTTTATCCAGCAGCGAGAGTCTGGCTTTACCGTGCGCCACGCGCTCGGACTCAATTTCAATCTCACGCAGAATATCGGTCAGGTTCTGGTTCAGCGTGTCGATTTCATACACGTTGCTTGGGTGGAACGGCAGCGCAATCATTGGTTTGATGGCGCTTAGATCAACGCTGATGCAGCCATCGTAGTACGCCATCGGTTGTGGATTAAGCTGGCAGTAATCCTGGCCGCGACCGTGCAGCGCCAGCCAGTTATGGACTTCTTCATCGGTTTGCCAGACGGAACTTAAACAGGTGGTTTCAGTGGTCATCACGTCAACGCTGTTGCGGAAATCGGTAGAGAGCGCAGCAACACCCGGCCCCACGAACTCCATCACTTTATTTTTGACGTAGCCGTTTTTGAACACCGCGCCGATGATCGCCAGCGCCACATCTTGCGGTCCCACATAAGGTGCTGGTTTTCCGGTCAAATGCACCGCAACAACCCCCGGATAGTCGATATCCCAGGTATCATTAAGCAGTTGTTTTACCAGCTCGCCGCCGCCCTCACCGACCGCCATTGTCCCTAATGCACCGTAACGGGTGTGGCTGTCTGAACCGAGGATCATTTTGCCGCCGCCTGCCATCATTTCACGCATATATTGATGGATTACAGCAATATGCGGAGGCACAAAAATACCGCCATAACGCTGCGCTGCCGATAAACCAAAAACATGGTCATCACCGTTAATGGTGCCGCCAACTGCGCACAGTGAGTTATGGCAGTTGGTCAGCACATACGGTAGCGGAAAACGTTCCATACCGGACGCTTTAGCGGTCTGTACAATACCAACAAAGGTAATATCGTGAGAGGCTAATGAATCAAACTTAATTTTGGTAATGACTCCAACTTATTGATAGTGTTTTATGTTCAGATAATGCCCGATGACTTTGTCATGCAGCTCCACCG
>NZ_SZVK01000066.1:0-16562 GCF_005280595.1 Escherichia sp. MR
TCGGTGGAGCTGCATGACAAAGTCATCGGGCATTATCTGAACATAAAACACTATCAATAAGTTAGAGTCATTACCCTCCGTTCATTAGTCATCCCATTTGTGGCTGAAATACGCGGCCAGAAAGCCAGAAAATAAAATTATTCCCAGTACAGCTATAAAAACATTCATATTACCCAGCATTATTTGCCTCCGTTTATGGTGTGGTGTGTTTCCTCTCTTACCTTAATTTTCATCTCAATGAGAAAGATATTAGCAGAGGTAACCTAAACGAAGGCTGAATTAGAGGGTTAATGTGATGAGGAACGGCTGTTTTTCCGATATTGTGAAGGGGATAATAAAAAACGCTGGTGAAAATGATGACGCAGTAAAGATGAATTACCAAACCCCGTCAGATCTGCAATTTTATCGATGCTAAACGACGAATTTTGCAGATAATCTTCCACTCGTATTAATCGCTCATTGAGAAGCCAGCGGGCGGGTGTCATACCCGTTAAGGCGACAAAGCGTCTTAAAAAAGTACGTTGACTCATATTCACTCGTCCGGCGAGAGAGGCAACGGTATGCGTTTGTGCCAGATTTTGCTGTAAAAAGTCGAATAATGCGCCTAACGTATGGCTTTCACGCGGCGCAGCCATCGGGCGTGTCAGGTTTTGTGGTTGCTCACCGTGGCGATGAGGCTGAATGACCAGCCGCCGGGCGACATTATTAGCAATTTCGTGACCATAATCTTTGCGCACGATATGTAAGCACAGATCGATCCCTGCTGCGCTTCCAGCGGAGGTCATCACTTGTCCTTCATCCTGATATAACACATTGTCACTTACGTGAATTGAAGGGTAACGATGCTGGAGTTGTTCCGTGTAGCGCCAGTGGGTGGTCGCTTTTCGCTGGTGAAGAAGGCCAGCGGCGGCAAGGACAAATACGCCCGAGCATATCGAAACCAGGCGAGTACCGCGTTGATGTGCTTCGCGCAACGCCTGGCATAGCATTTCTGGTACTGTTGCATCTATACCGCGCCAGCCTGGAATAATAATCATATCGGCTTCAGTCAGTAGCTCCAGCCCGCCATCCGCAACTACGTGGATCCCGCCAGTAGCTTGCAGCGCACCGGGTTCTACCGCAGCAACAGCAAACCGATACCAGTTATCGCCCAGTTCCGGTCGCGGCAGGCCGAAGATTTCAACGGCTACACCAAATTCGAAAGTACAAAGCCCGTCATAGGCCAGTACAGTGACAAGCGGTCGTTGTACTGTTGTCATCATTTTGCTTTTTTCTGGCATATTGGAAGGCGGTCAGTGAAAGGTTGATTGGTTACATTATTGTTAACACAACAACCCAAAAGGAAAAAGCAATATGCGTTATGTCACTGAATTTACCGCAGCGAAACCGGACGTTGCCGAAGCGCATTTTCTCATGCGTTTGAGTGTCGAAACGGATTGCGCAGATGTTCATGACTCGCTGGCCTACATTGGCGATGATTTCGTTTTGCTGCATGTGGTCGGACGTGAAGAGGATTTCGCTCATCGGCATATCCCAGGCGCAATTCATCTGCCCCATAAGCAAATGACCGAAGAGAGAATGGCTCAATGGCCGGAAGATACTCTGTTTGTGGTGTATTGCGCGGGGCCACATTGTAACGGCGCAGACCGCGCGGCACTCAAACTGGCTCGGTTAGGAAGGCCAGTTAAAATCATGATCGGCGGGGTAACCGGCTGGGAAGATGAAGGCTACGCCTTTGCAACAGGAAAATAATGAGTCAAGCCGTGCCGTTAAGGCACGGCAGAGAGTCAACAAAGAACCGGCTGCCCCCAGGGTCTTGCGTGAATGCCTTTTAACATCAGCACCCATGCAGCAATGATCGCCAACGCTAAGATGACAAACAGCGAGGACGGCGGCAGGCGGGTGAGCACGACGCCACTCACTAATGGGTTAATCGCTGCACCAAGCCAGCCTAAAGACTGGGCGGAAAAATAGCTGGCTTTCATCCCTGGCGGTGCAATATGGTCAATCAACATATATTCACCAGGGGCATAAATGATTTCGCCAAGAGTAAACACGGCGGCTGAAATTCCCCAAAGTAGCAGGCTGTTGCCCGAAAAGATAAACCCGACCAGACCGATGACAAAGCAGAGAGTGCCGACCGTCATTAGCACGCGGATGTTGCTCGGATTAATGCGCCGGCCCACGGAATATTGCAACGTAACCACCATCGCAGCATTAACCGGAAGAACAACCGCAACCACCTTTTCGGCAAAATCACCATCAGCAATCACCATCACGTATTGTGAAATGCACGAGGCAAACGCTCCGCTCACGAAAGAGGCCAGAAAGGCTGAGCAGGTGAACCACAGCAGAGCTTTATCCTGTAACAAAACCTTTGGAGACCAGACGCTGCCTGTCTCTGTGGCGATGATTTTCTCGCTGCGTTTCACCCAAATTTGAATGAAAAGCACAGGAAACGCAGAACAGATGGCTGCCAGCCAAAAGGGCAGATTGATACTTTGCATCACCAACAGCGTGCCGAGCGGTGGGCCGATGGTCCAGCCAATGTTGAGCATGGTGTAGTTGATCGAGAAGATCTTCGTTTTACTGGCGGAGGAAAGATTATCGGCAAACCAGGCCTTCAACACGGTAGCAAAAACGGAATACGCGCAGTTGATGAGCGCGAAGAACAGCACCACAAGCGTCACGTTGTCCACCAGGGGAATGGCGATAAAGCCGCTGGCGAAGGCGGTAATTGCCAGTAACATATAACGTTTCTTGTCAAACTTATCCGCCAGAATGCCAAATCCGAGGCTGAAAACGACGCCGATAGTGAGCGCAATTGTCATCGCATAACCAATCAAATCGACACCCAGACCGTACTGGCGACTCAAATAAATAGTCATAAACGGCAGCGTAGCGCCGCGTCCGATGGTTAATAACAACGACGAGGCAAGAAGGGCGCTGGTAGAGCGTCGCAGAGATAAGTTCATTTGGCTGTCCGGCAGTGCGTTTCGTTATGTTTTGTTTTAGAGATGTAAAGAAATAGCATGGCAAAAATCCGAAGTATAGCGACTTATTTGCGCATTAATGCCGTCGTAAACGGTGACTAACGAATCAACTGTTAAAAAAAAGTAAATTCCGCTAAGTTGATTGCTTACAAAAGATGAAAATTCAGGGGCGGTAGAATGTCGCGAAAAGATGGGTTGTTGGCGCTACTGGTAGTGGTTGTGTGGGGGCTTAATTTTGTGGTCATCAAAGTGGGGCTTCATAATATGCCACCGCTGATGTTGGCCGGTTTGCGCTTTATGCTGGTGGCTTTCCCGGCAATCTTTTTTATCGCACGACCGAAAGTACCGCTGAATTTGCTACTGGGGTATGGTTTAACCATCAGTTTTGCGCAGTTTGCCTTTCTCTTCTGCGCCATTAACTTCGGTATGCCAGCAGGTCTGGCCTCGCTGGTTTTACAGGCACAGGCGTTTTTTACGATTGTCCTCGGCGCGTTTACTTTCGGTGAACGACTACATGGCAAGCAACTGGCGGGGATCGCCTTAGCGATATTTGGCGTGCTGGTGTTGATTGAAGGTAGCCTGAACGGTCAGCATGTGGCGATGCTCGGTTTTATGCTGACCCTGGCGGCAGCATTTAGCTGGGCGTGTGGCAACATCTTCAATAAAAAGATCATGTCGCACTCATCGCGCCCGGCAGTGATGTCGCTGGTAGTGTGGAGCGCATTGATCCCGATTCTCCCGTTCTTTGTCGCCTCGCTCATTCTCGATGGTTCCGCAACAATGATTCACAGCCTGGTCACTATCGACGTGACCACCATTTTGTCTCTGATGTATCTGGCGTTTGTGGCGACGATTGTCGGCTATGGGCTCTGGGGGACGCTGCTTGGGCGTTATGAAACCTGGCGCGTGGCACCGTTATCGTTACTTGTCCCGGTAGTCGGTCTGGCAAGTGCGGCGTTATTGTTAGATGAACGATTAACGGGTCTGCAATTTTTCGGTGCGGTGCTGATAATGGGTGGGCTGTATATCAATGTGTTTGGTTTGCGGTGGCGTAAAGCGGTGAAGGTGAGAAGTTAATAAGCCCCGATATGTCGGGGCCAGAATTAACTACATGGCGTGTTGATTATAATAGGGCACGCCCAGCGCATCCGACTTATCACTGCCTGTACCCATGTGATTTAAATCGAATGGTGGTTGTTCCTGCGATGGGGGAACAATCACTTCATCACCACAGGGAATAACCGTCGGCTGCGTGGTTTGTTCCGCAAAGCCTTGCGCAGAAAAGACAATAAGCGCGGTTATCATTGCGGATAAAAGTGGTTTCATGATTGCCTCAGTGACGTTGTCACGTTTCAACTAGCTATTGTAATGATTTAATGGATGTAAAAAGCGCGATTCGCCCTGAATATTAGCCATCCGGTATTTATGCGGCGGAACATCAAAGTAGTTTTTGAAGGTTCGGGTCAGCGTTTGCTGGGACTCGAAACCATAACGTTCTGCCAGATAGAGTATCGGCTCGTTGCTTTCTTTCAGCTTTTGCGCGATTTCTGTCATCTTACGGCTGCGGATATATTGACCTAATGAATGGCCGGTTTCTTTTTTAAACATCCGTTGCAGGTGCCATTTGGAGTAACCCGAACGCTCTGACACTTTCTCCAGTGACAGTGGCGATTCCAGGTTGTCCTCGATCCAGTCCAAAATGCTATGAATGGTAATAGCGTCAGTGTTGCGTCTGGACATCGTCATACCTCTTTTTTTGTTTACGGCAGGACTTTCTTAAGCAAATGCTCAAGCGTTGCCACTTCGTCCGCCGTCAGGTTTTTTGTTAATTCTTGATGCAGATCCTGGCCAACTAATTGATGGCATTGTTCACATATTGTTGCGCCGCTGGCGGTGAGTTTTACCAGCACGCCGCGCTTGTCATTCGGGTTTGGCAACCGTTCCACCCAGCCTTTACAGACCAGGCGATCCAGCATACGGGTCAGTGCCCCCAGGTCGACCGACAACACTTTTTTCAGTTCAACCGGCGTAATGCACGCTGCGCAGCGGATAGAGCAGAGCACCTTAAACTGTGCCGCAGTGATATCCAGCGGAGACAGATAATCGTTAAGCAGACGGTCTTTCTTCTGATTAACCATATAGATTAAGCGACCCAAGGGGATGATTTCATTGAACAGGTCGCTGGTACTTTTCACATTGGTTGCCCTGGCAAGTAATTAGTTACAGGGGATAATATTGCCCAGGCAAGTATAAGTCAAATGAATGAATTGTCTGATGCCACGTTTTGCTAAATCGGTTCAAGTTTTGGTCAGTGCTATGCAAGATTAGTTAAAGAGTGAAACTTTCTCTTTGTTTTCCCTTTATACTTTTCGCTGATGACTCAGACACACAGGATAACAACCACCAATGTTAGATTTGTTTAAAGCAATTAGTCTGGGGCTGGTGGTGTTGCTGCCGTTAGCCAACCCATTAACGACAGTCGCGTTATTTCTTGGCCTGGCGGGCAACATGAACAGCGCCGAACGTAACCGCCAGTCGTTGATGGCCTCGGTATACGTATTTGCCATCATGATGGTGGCGTATTACGCCGGGCAACTGGTGATGGATACGTTCGGCATTTCGATTCCCGGTCTACGTATTGCTGGGGGGTTAATTGTTGCATTTATCGGTTTCCGTATGCTCTTTCCCCAGCAAAAGGCAACGGATTCACCGGAAGCAAAAAGCAAATCGGAAGAGCTGGAAGATGAACCCAGCGCCAATATTGCTTTTGTGCCACTGGCAATGCCAAGTACCGCCGGACCGGGAACCATTGCGATGATCATTAGCTCGGCGTCAACGGTGCGTCAGAGTTCAACCTTCGCGGACTGGGTGCTGATGGTTGCGCCGCCGCTGATCTTTTTCCTGGTGGCGGTCATTTTGTGGGGAAGTCTACGTAGCTCTGGTGCCATTATGCGGCTGGTGGGGAAAGGGGGAATTGAAGCGATCTCCCGCTTGATGGGCTTCTTGCTGGTTTGTATGGGCGTGCAATTTATTATTAACGGCATCCTGGAAATTATTAAAACTTACCATTAAAAAAGACCCAAATGGGTCTGAGCAGATGACAAACGCAACATTGCCTATGCGCTACGTTTATCAGGTCTACGTAATCTCTGCAATGTATTGAGTTGTAGGCCGGCTAAGGCGTTCCCGCCGCATCCGGCATAAACAAAGCGCACGTTGTCAATAATCTGAAAGGCTCGTTCGTGCATGGAAGCTATTGCGTCTGTTCTTCAAGTGCCACAGGCCAGCGGCGGAATATGATGATTGACCATATCAACGCGGCGAGTGCCGGAACTGCCCCCACATAACCAATCATCGACATCGACCAGTGCAGACTTACCTGATTGCCCACCAGTGCTCCGGCGCCAATGCCAATATTAAATATCCCGGAAAAGAGCGCCATCGCAACGTCGGTGGCATCTGGTGCCAGCGCCAGTACTTTAACCTGCATCCCAAGTCCGATGATCATCATCGCGATCCCCCAGAAAATGCTCAGCACGCCGAGGTGTATCTGGCTACTTGCCGAAGGCAACAGTAGTGCCAGGCACACCAGCAATAGCGCAATCGCCGCACTGACCAGCACAGATGCGTGCTGATTACCCAGCTTACCGAAAATGACGCTACCAATGATGCCCGCACCACCGAGCATCAACAGCAATGCTGTGGCAAAGTTGGCGCTGAACCCCGCAACGTTTTGCACAAAAGGTTCAATATAGCTGTATGCCGTGTAATGGGCGGTGACCACGACTACCGTCAGCAAATAAATGCTCATCAATGCCGGGCGACGAAACAGCAGCGGAAGACTTTTTAACGAACCAGAGTGCTCACTGGGCAGCAATGGAAGTAATTTGATCAGGCACAAAAGGGTGATAAGCGCCCCGATACCAATCGCGAAGAAGGTTGTTCGCCAGCCGAAATACTGCCCCACAATGCGCCCGATAGGTAAACCTAATACCATCGCCAGTGCTGTGCCGGTGGCAATTAAACTCAATGCCTGCGCTCGCTTTCCGGCTGGCGCCATACGGATTGCCAGAGACGCCGTAATCGACCAGAAAATAGCATGGGCGAAAGCCACACCAATGCGACTGATTACCAGAACGGTAAAGCTCCACGATAAAAACGACAGTATGTGGCTGGCGATAAACACCACAAACAGACAGATCAGCAATTTGCGGCGTTCGACCTGACTGGTCATTAGCATAAAAGGCAGTGACAATAGCGCCACTACCCACGCATAAATGGTCAACATGATACCGACTTGTGCGGTTTGCATATGAAAGCTTTGCGCAATATCAGAAAGCAAACCTACAGGCACAAATTCGGTGGTATTGAAGATGAAGGCGGCAACGGCCAGCGTAACGACCCGTAGCCACGCCACTTTGCGGGAAACCATATTTGTTGTCATAACCGATTATCGGATGAGTTGCGAAAAGGTAATGAAATGATCTTAAAACGGTTAATGATCTGAATACAACGGTTTTGTGATCTATGTCGCGTTTCGCCGATTCATGCTGTATCAACGGCAGCGTGAGTAGCCGGTACAACATTTAGTCTGGTACATCCAGCAGTTCAATAAACGCCTCAAGCGGGCGCGTTTTCGCACCGCGACGCCAGACCAGCCAGGTTGTTAACCAACGCCATTGCTCAGCCAACGGCCATGCTTCAACCTGGTGATGCCCCGGCATACTTTCCAGCATAGAACGAGGGATAAGCGCAATGCCCGCACCCGCGACCACACAGGCCAGCATCCCGTGATACGACTCCATCTCATGAATAGTCCCCGGTGCGGCACCGTCAGCATGAAACCAGCTCTCAAAATGACGGCGATACGAACAATTGGCGCGAAAGGCATAGATGTTGTAACCATTAACCTGACTGGCACGGGTAACTGGCACATGTCCTTGCGGCGTGACGATCATCAGCTCCTCACGATACACCGGTATCCCGTCGATGGCGGTATGGTTAATCGGCCCATCAATAAATGCCGCATTCAGTTTTCCTTCCAGTACGCCGTCCAGCATCGTGCCGGAAGGGCCGGTGGAAAGTGAAAACTGAATTTTGGGGTAACGACGGTTAAATTCTGCCAGCGTTGCCGGAATACGCACTGCGGCGGTGCTTTCCAGCGATCCGAGAGAAAACAGACCTTGTGGCTCATCGCCAGCCACGACATTTCTCGCCTCATCCACCAACGCGAGAATTTGTTGGCTGTAGCGTAAAAAGTTATGCCCGGCGGGAGAAAGCCGTAAACGCTGATTTTCGCGGATAAACAGCTCAACACCGAGCTCTGTTTCCAGTTGACGTATACGAGTCGTGAGATTCGACGGCACACGATGTACTTTAGCCGCAGCCTGGGTAATGCTGCCTGCCTCGGCAACTGCGTTGAACATCTCCAGTTGAGTCAGATCCATAGCATTCTCGATTTGTGAATAAGTGGCTTAATATTATTCATTTTCAAACAAGAGTAAATCTACGTATCTTCAAACCATAACTCATAAAGGAGATACCCCAATGACCATCACTCCGGCGACCCATGCCATTTCGATAAATCCAGCCAATGGTGAACAACTGTCCTCACTGCCCTGGACAGGCGCTGACGATATTGAAAACGCTCTTCAGCTTGCAGTGGAAGGTTTTCGCGGCTGGCGCGAGACAAGCGTAGATTACCGGGCGGAAAAACTGCGAGATATCGGTAAAGCTCTGCGTACTCGCAGCGAAGAGATAGCGCAAATGATCACCCGCGAAATGGGTAAACCCATCAAGCAGGCACGTGCCGAAGTGGTGAAATCGGCGAATTTGTGTGACTGGTATGCAGAACATGGCCCGTCAATGCTGAAAGCAGAGCCAACGCTGGTTGAGAATCAGCAGGCGGTTATTGAGTATCGACCAATGGGGACGATTCTGGCAGTTATGCCGTGGAACTTTCCTTTATGGCAAGTGATGCGCGGCGCTGTTCCCATCATTCTTGCAGGTAACGGCTACTTACTTAAGCACGCGCCGAATGTGACGGGCTGTGCTCAGCTAATTGCCCTGGTGTTTAAAGACGCGGGTATCCCTCAGGGCGTATATGGCTGGCTAAATGCCGATAACGATGGTGTCAGTCAGATGATTAAAGATCCACGTATTGCGGCAGTCACCGTGACCGGGAGTGTTCGTGCGGGAGCGGCTATTGGTGCACAGGCTGGTGCGGCACTGAAAAAATGCGTACTGGAGCTGGGCGGTTCAGATCCGTTTATTGTGCTTAACGATGCCGATCTGGAACTGGCGGTTAAAGCGGCGGTTGCCGGGCGTTACCAGAATACCGGACAGGTTTGCGCGGCGGCAAAACGCTTTATCATCGAAGAGGGGATTGCTTCGGCATTTACCGAACGTTTTGTGGCAGCTGCGGCAGCGTTGAAAATGGGCGATCCCCGTGACGAAGAGAACTATCTTGGTCCGATGGCACGTTTTGACTTGCGTGATGAGTTGCATCATCAGGTGGAAAAAACCCTGGCGCAGGGCGCACGTTTGTTACTGGGCGGGGAAAAGATGGCTGGGGCAGGTAACTACTATCCGCCAACGGTTCTGGCAAATGTCACCCCAGAAATGACCGCGTTTCGTGAAGAAATGTTTGGCCCCGTTGCGGCAATCACCGTAGCGAGAGATGCAGAACATGCGCTGGAACTGGCGAATGACAGTGAGTTCGGCCTTTCAGCGACGATCTTTACCGCTGACGAAACACGAGCCAGACAGATGGCGGCACGTCTGGAATGCGGCGGCGTGTTTATCAATGGTTTCTGCGCCAGCGACGCACGGGTCGCTTTTGGCGGTGTGAAGAAGAGCGGTTTTGGGCGTGAACTTTCTCATTTCGGCTTACATGAGTTCTGTAATATCCAGACGGTGTGGAAAGACCGGATCTGACGTCACATATTTAGCTCTGTTATACTCGCAGGTCTTTTCAGACCTGCGAGCAAGGAGCAGAGAGTGGCAGTCGCCATGGATAATGCAATTTTAGAAAATATCTTGCGGCAAGTACGTCCGCTAATTGGTCAGGGTAAAGTCGCTGATTATATTCCGGCACTGGCAACCGTCGATGGTTCCCGTCTGGGGATTGCTATCTGTACCGTTGATGGGCAGCTTTTCCAGGCCGGAGACGCGCAAGAACGTTTTTCTATTCAGTCTATTTCCAAAGTGCTCAGTCTCGTTGTTGCTATGCGTCATTACTCCGAAGAAGAAATCTGGCAACGCGTCGGCAAAGATCCGTCGGGATCTCCGTTCAATTCCTTAGTGCAACTGGAAATGGAGCAGGGCATTCCGCGTAATCCGTTTATTAATGCCGGTGCGCTGGTGGTCTGCGATATGTTGCAAGGGCGATTAAGCGCACCACGGCAACGTATGCTGGAAGTCGTGCGTGGCTTAAGCGGCGTGTCTGATATTGCCTACGATACGGTGGTTGCCCGCTCCGAGTTTGAACATTCCGCGCGAAATGCGGCTATTGCCTGGCTGATGAAGTCGTTTGGCAATTTCCATCATGATGTGACAACCGTTCTGCAAAACTACTTTCATTACTGTGCACTGAAAATGAGCTGCGTTGAGCTGGCGCGGACGTTTGTTTTTCTGGCAAATCAGGGAAAGACTATTCATATCGATGAGCCCGTAGTGACGCCGATGCAGGCGCGGCAAATTAACGCGTTGATGGCGACCAGTGGAATGTATCAAAACGCGGGTGAATTCGCCTGGCGGGTAGGGCTTCCGGCAAAATCTGGTGTTGGCGGCGGTATTGTTGCGATCGTCCCGCATGAAATGGCCATCGCGGTATGGAGCCCGGAGCTGGATGACGCAGGTAACTCTCTTGCCGGTATTGCAGTACTTGAACAATTAACGAAACAGTTAGGACGCTCGGTTTATTAATGCAGTCACTTGATCCACTCTTCGCGCGTTTAGCCCGTTCAAAATTTCGCTCTCGCTTTCGTCTGGGCGTCAAGGAGCGTCAGTATTGTCTGGAGAAGGGCGCGCCGGTTATTGAACAACATGCGGCAGATTTTGTCGCTAAGCGTCTTGCGCCGGCATTACCGGCGAACGACGGGAAGCAAACCCCCATGCGCGGGCATCCGGTGTTTATCGCTCAACACGCCACCGCGACCTGCTGCCGTGGCTGTCTGGCTAAGTGGCATAACATTCCGCAGGGTGTTTCGTTAAGTGAGGAACAACAACGTTATATCGTGACGGTTATCTATCACTGGCTGGTTATTCAGATGAATCAGCCATAAGAATGGTGGTAAAAGCCAAAAGATCATCTGATTGATATCTTTCTTTGTCGCCGCTGTCAGCGAACATGCTATCCTTTATGAGAATTTACTTATTGCGTTGAGATAATTGCCACTCGCAATTGTATGGACAGATAATTAATGCATGTACACCCCATATCCACTTTCCGTTTGTTCCAGGAAGGTCATCTACTACGTAATAGCATTGCAATTTTTGCGCTAACGACGCTGTTCTATTTTATAGGTGCAGAGCTACGCCTGGTTCACGAACTTTCTCTTTTCTGGCCGCTGAATGGCGTGATGGCTGGGGTATTTGCCCGCTACGTCTGGCTTAATCGTCTGCATTACTATGCCATCTGTTACGTGGTAATGCTGGTTTATGATGCCATGACCACCGAATGGGGGCTGGTTTCACTGGTTATCAATTTATCCAATATGATGTTTATCGTAACTGTCGCCCTACTGGTTATGCGGGATAAGCGTCTGGGGAAAAATAAGTACGAGCCAGTAAGCGCATTACGGTTATTTAATTATTGTCTGATTGCCGCTTTATTATGTGCCATCGTCGGGGCGATTGGTTCGGTTAGTATTGATAGCCTGGATTTCTGGCCTTTGCTTGCTGACTGGTTTAGTGAACAATTCTCAACAGGCGTGTTGATTGTGCCTTGTATGCTGACGCTGGCAATTCCTGGGGTATTGCCGCGCTTTAAAGCAGAGCAGATGATGCCAGCCATTGCGCTTATTGTGTCGGTTATTGCCTCGGTCGTCATTGGCGGAGCGGGGAGTCTGGCGTTCCCGCTGCCTGCATTAATCTGGTGTGCAGTGCGCTATACGCCACAGGTGACGTGTCTGCTGACTTTTATCACCGGAGCAGTGGAGATCGTACTGGTAGCAAATTCGGTAATTGATATCGCCGTCGGTTCGCCGTTCTTTATTCCGCAGATGTTTTCCGCGCGTCTGGGCATTGCCACGATGGCGATTTGCCCAATTATGGTTTCCTTTAGCGTGGCAGCGATTAATTCGCTAATGAAGCAAGTTGCGCTGCGAGCCGACTTTGATTTTCTGACTCAGGTTTACTCACGATCCGGTCTTTATGAGGCGCTGAAAAGTCCATCTCTGCAACAGACACAACATCTGACCGTCATGTTGCTTGATATCGACTATTTCAAAAGCATTAACGATAACTATGGTCATGAGTGTGGCGATAAAGTGTTAAGCGTGTTTGCCCAGCATATTCAGAAAATTGTCGGCGATAAGGGGCTGGTGGCGAGAATGGGAGGCGAAGAGTTTGCCGTAGCCGTGCCATCAATGAATCCCGTTGATGGTCTGCTGATGGCGGAGAAAATTCGTAAAGGTGTTGAACTACAACCGTTTACCTGGCAACAAAAGACGCTTTATCTGACGGTTAGCATCGGCGTCGGTAGTGGGGATGCTTCATACCGCACACTAACCGATGACTTCAATAAATTGATGGTCGAAGCTGATACGTGTCTCTATCGGTCGAAGAAAGACGGGCGTAACCGCACCAGTACCATGCGTTATGGTGAGGAAGTTGTCTGACAGCTTTGTTATTTTGTCACAGTTTTAGCGTAATGTGTTCTACCATTCTGTCGACTGGAGAAAGAGAAAAATCCTCGATGGAACCATGATCTGTGCCACATTTTTATCTTAAACCTGCTAATTAATCATCACGAGTTGATCAAAACAGGGGTTCAATGTATTAAAGTTTGCTAACCTGTCGTACCAATTCAAGCAGGTTGTATGACTAATCAAAAGGGAACCCATTGTGAAAACACTAAATCGTCGCGATTTTCCCGGTGCACAGTATCCAGAACGAATCATTCAGTTTGGTGAAGGTAACTTTCTGCGCGCCTTTGTTGACTGGCAAATTGATCTCCTGAATGAACACACCGACCTGAATTCTGGCGTGGTCGTTGTTCGTCCGATTGAAACTTCATTCCCGCCGTCACTGAGCACGCAGGATGGGCTGTATACCACCATTATTCGTGGCCTGAATGAGAAGGGAGAAGCGGTCAGCGATGCGCGTCTGATTCGTTCTGTAAACCGTGAAATCAGCGTCTACGGTGACTACGATGAATTCCTGAAACTTGCACATAATCCGGAAATGCGCTTCGTCTTTTCCAACACCACAGAAGCGGGTATTAGCTATCATGCGGGCGACAAATTTGATGATGCGCCAGCAGTAAGCTATCCGGCAAAACTGACGCGTCTGCTGTTCGAACGTTTCAGCCATTTCAACGGCGCGCTGGACAAAGGTTGGATCATCATTCCGTGTGAGCTGATCGACTACAACGGCGACGCGTTGCGTGAACTGATGCTGCGCTACGCACAAGAATGGGCACTGCCCGAAGCATTTATTCAATGGCTGGATCAGGCTAACAGTTTCTGTTCTACGCTGGTGGACCGCATCGTTACCGGTTATCCGCGTGATGAAGTGGCTAAACTGGAAGCTGAACTCGGCTATCACGATGGTTTCCTCGACACCGCTGAACACTTTTACCTGTTTGTGATTCAGGGACCGAAATCCTTAGCGACTGAACTGCGTCTGGATAAATATCCGCTTAACGTGCTGATTGTTGACGATATTAAACCGTATAAAGAGCGCAAAGTAGCAATCCTTAATGGCGCACACACCGCGCTGGTGCCGGTGGCGTTCCAGGCAGGGCTGGATACCGTCGGCGAAGCGATGAACGATGCTGAAATTTGCGCATTCGTTGAAAAAGCCATTTACGAAGAGATTATTCCGGTGCTGGATCTGCCACGTGATGAACTGGAATCTTTCGCCAGCGCCGTTACCGGGCGTTTCCGTAACCCGTACATTAAGCATCAGCTGCTGTCTATCGCGCTCAACGGTATGACCAAGTTCCGCACCCGCATCCTGCCGCAGTTGCTGGCAGGGCAGAAGGAAAACGGCACACTTCCGGCGCGCCTCACTTTCGCATTAGCGGCATTGATTGCGTTCTATCGCGGAGAGCGTAACGGAGAAACGTATCCGGTACAGGACGATGCCCACTGGCTGGAACGTTACCAGCAACTCTGGAGCCAGCATCGTGACCGCGTTATCGGCACCCAGGAACTGGTTGCGATTGTGTTAGCAGAAAAAGACCACTGGGTGCAAGACCTGACGCAAGTACCTGGTCTGGTTGAGCAGGTTGCTAATGACCTGGATGCGATTCTCGAAAAAGGAATGCGCGAAGCTGTACGTCCGTTGTGCTAATACTCTGAACCCGGTTTCGACCGGGTTTCTTATTTGATTATATTAGTTACAACATCCTATGTGCCTTTATCATTAACAGGTGCCACATGCAGCACCTGTTAATGTTGTAAGCTTGTAGGTAATTTGTAAGTAGTATCTTGAGAATGTGATCGGAATCACGTTTAATAGTGCGACTTTCCCACGCCTGAAGATAATCATGATTGTTCGTCCACAACAACACTGGCTGCGCCGTATTTTTGTCTGGCACGGTTCAGTATTATCCAAGATATCCTCGCGCTTACTACTCAATTTTCTCTTTTCTATCGCTGTTATTTTCATGCTGCCCTGGTACACGCATTTGGGCATCAAATTCACCCTCGCACCGTTCAGCATTCTCGGTGTGGCCATCGCCATCTTTCTGGGTTTTCGTAATAACGCAGGTTATGCCCGTTATGTCGAAGCGCGCAAACTTTGGGGGCAGTTGATGATTGCCTCACGGTCGTTACTGCGTGAGGTAAAAACGACATTACCTGATTCGGCAAGTGTAAAGGAGTTTGCCCGGCTACAAATCGCCTTCGCCCACTGTTTACGCATGACATTACGCAAACAGCCACAGGCGGGAGTGCTGGCACATTATCTTAATACTGGAGATCTTCAGCGAGTACTGGCTTCCAACTCTCCAGCTAACCGTATTTTATTGATAATGGGTGAGTGGTTGGCCGTTCAGCGGCGAAACGGGCTACTTTCTGACATTCTGTTTATTAGTCTGAACGATCGTCTTAATGATATTTCTGCGGTACTGGCAGGGTGCGAGCGTATTGCATATACACCAATTCCCTTTGCTTACACCCTGATTTTGCATCGCACCGTTTATCTTTTTTGCATTATGCTACCGTTTGCCCTTGTGGTGGATCTGCATTACATGACGCCTTTTATCTCAGTGCTAATTTCCTACACCTTTATTTCGCTGGATTGTCTGGCGGAAGAGCTGGAAGATCCGTTCGGTACTGAAAACAATGATTTACCGTTGGATGCCATCTGCAACGCTATTGAAATTGACCTGTTACAGATGAACGACGAAACAGAAATTCCGCCGAAGATTCTTCCCGATCGCCATTACCAGCTGACGTAATAATTACTCCGTGCGCCGGGCAACAATAAACAGACGCGGAAATGCCAACAGTATCTGCCCGTTCTCCTGCAGTGGATACTGTTCTTCCAGCATCTGATGGTAGCGCGTAAGAAAATGCTGCTGCTCACTCTCCGTCAGATCCTGCAACCATGGGCGTAATCCGGTGGCTGTCACCCAGTCAATAATCGCCTGGTGCGACGGCATCTGGTGATAGTAGGTGGTGCGCCAGATATCAACCTCACATCCGGCTTCGCTCAGAATATCGTAGTAAGCATGAACGCCTGCCAGCGGTTCGCGTCCACGATCCGGATAATGCTGCTCCCAGGCGACTTCGCGCATTAACACATGCGTCGGCTCCAGCCAGTTGTCCGGCATTTGCACCGCCAGCACGCCATGCGGATTGAGTAACGATACCAGATGCGGAAACAGTTCATAGTGTTCGGGCAGCCATTGCAGCGAGGCATTGGCGAAAATCAGATCGAGTGCATGGTTAGGTTGCCAATTGCGGATGTCTGCTTCCACAAACTGACATTCTGGTAAAATTGCGCGCGCTTCGGCAATCATCGCCGGAGACGAATCAATGCCGGTAATTTTAGCCGTTGGCCAGCGTTGATGTAGCAGGGCGGTGCTATTGCCTGGGCCACAGCCAAGATCGGCTATTTCCCAGGCGTTTTCCAGAGGGACTCTGGCAAGCAGTTCTACTGCCGGTCGTGACCGTTCGGCGTTGAAGTGCAGATATAAAGAGGGATTCCAGTCAGCCATTTTTTTACTCCCGTCAGCGCATTATCCCAAGTGTAGATAAAACTGATGGATTCGCCTCACGTCATCAATCCATTGAACACGCGCTTTGTACGTGGCCTACGTGGGTAATGACTCCAACTTATTGATAGTGTTTTATGTTCAGATAATGCCCGATGACTTTGTCATGCAGCTCCACC
>NZ_SZVK01000067.1:0-16161 GCF_005280595.1 Escherichia sp. MR
GCTGATAGAAACAGAAGCCACTGGAGCACCTCAAAAACACCATCATACACTAAATCAGTAAGTTGGCAGCATCACCGAAAAAACGCATGGTGTTATTGCCGATGCGGTTATTTATTTTCTCTATGATGGCGTGAAGGTATTTTTTTCTTTGCTGACGCATAGCCAGCAATTTTTCAACGACGCTATCAGGAATGGCGCTTTTGCCATTTTCCCACCGCCGCCAGCTTTCGCTGTCACCTGTCTGGGCAATCCAGGTCGCGCATTCATCAACAGTCATGGCAAAAATATGGCGTAGTGCCTGGAGTTCATAAGCGTTCATAGGTAATGGCTGCATCAAAAAATAGAATAAAATATAAATAACATTATCAGCCTGCTAACGGCTTGAAGAGAGTCACAGTATCTTGTGCAACATTATTGGAAAGAATGAATGGCGAGGTAAGGAAACGGAAAAATGTTAAAAAAAAGCCCATCGTGGGAGATGGGCAAAGACTACACACAGCAATTCGTTGTTTCACTCAGGGGATTTCCATGCTTATAAATCAATATGTTGATTTATAACCGTGAGCTAATAGTAGGCATACGGACTTTTTGCGTCGATCAGATTCGTCTCATTAGTTTAAAAACTGTAAAGAATTTGCGACAGGTACTACCAGCTGAATGGAGGTAAGCAGGGAAATACGAGGTTGAGAAATGAAATATCAATTAGCGATGGTTAACAATCAGGCGGCAGAGCCGCCTGATGAGAGAGTTACTTATTCGGCTTTTCAATTTCGCCCAGTTCTTCGAGAATTTCTTCCGGCTGGTCCGTCGGTGGCGGGACTTCTTCCACCCACGCAGCAAACAGACGCCAGGAAACGGCTAACAGAACCGGACCAATAAACAGACCAATCATCCCGAAGGCAATCAAACCACCGATAACCCCGGAGAGGATCAGGATCAGCGGTAAATCGGCGCCCATGCGAATTAACATCGGGCGAATCACGTTATCCAGTGTGCCAACCACACCACTCCACACCAGCAATACCGTGCCCCAGGTGGTATCACCGCTCCAGTAGAGCCAGATAATCGCCGGAATCAACACCGGCAGCGGGCCAAGCTGGACAAGGCAGGAGAGGATCATTAACACCGTCAGCAGCGTTGCGTAAGGAACGCCGGATACCGCCAGACCGATACCGCCAAGTACCGCCTGCACCAACGCTGTTACCACTACACCCAGCGCCACCGCGCGGATAGCCTGCGCCGCCAGCAGGACTGCGGCATCACCGCGAGCGCCTGCCAGACGAGTTGCAAAATGGCGAATGCCTTGCGCTACCTGTTCACCGCGCCAGTACAGCAGGGCGCTGAAGAGAAGCATTAATGCACAATGCACCATAAAGCGCCCGATATGCGCCGCCTGCCCAACAAACCAGGTGGTGGTGGTGCCAATATAAGGACGGACTTTCGCCATGATCGCCGTACCCCCCATATCCAGCAAATTGTGCCAGCCTGCATACAGCTTCGCACCAATCACCGGAATGGTATTAAGCCACGCCAGATCGGGTAACGTCATGTCGCCGCTGGAAATGGCTTTAATCAACGGCCCACTGCCATCGACGATACTGTTAACCAATAAGGCGATAGGGATGATAAACACCATCACTAATAACAGCGTCATCACCAGAACGGCGAGCGAACGGCGACCAAACATGATCTTTTGCAAGCGTAACAATACCGGCCAGGTAGCGATAACCACCGTACCAGCCCACGCAAAGCCGAGAACGAAGGGTTGAACAATCCACAGACATGCCACAATCATGATGGCTAAAAACAGCACCGAAAGCAGAATTTGTGCGACATCCCTGGGCTGACGAACATTTACCATAACTACTTTTCACCTTTTTTGTGCGTCAAATCGTCGACGCGACGTGAACACGCGAAACTCACCTGCATAATGATGAGCAATTTCAGCGGTTTTTAACAGGCCGATTCTGCCCTTAATTCTGATGGGCGTGTAAGAAAAAAATGTGGTACAACAATTCAGGCAACACGCAAACGGTTTACTCGTCGTATTTCAAGTTGCATGTGCTGCGGCTACGTTCGTTCACCCCAGTCACTTACTTTTGTAAGCTCCTGGCGTTCACTCGCTTGCCGCCTTCCCGCAACTCGAAATCCATAGAGTAAACATACATCACCTTTCAGTGCGCTATTGCAGTAGCCTGAAAGAACTGTGTATCGACCTACATCACAGACCGCAGGAAAGGGTCAATATAATGATTCCACAGATTTCCCAGGCACCCGGCGTCGTTCAACTGGTGCTTAATTTTTTGCAAGAGCTGGAGCAACAGGGTTTTACCGGCGATACGGCGACAAGTTATGCCGATCGTCTGACAATGTCGACCGACAACAGTATTTACCAACTTCTCCCCGACGCAGTGGTATTTCCGCGTTCGACCGCAGATGTGGCATTAATCGCCCGTCTGGCTGCGCAGGAACGCTATTCATCGTTGATCTTCACCCCGCGCGGTGGCGGCACCGGCACTAACGGTCAGGCGCTCAACCAGGGGATTATTGTTGATATGTCCCGTCATATGAACCGCATCATCGAAATTAACCCTGAAGAGGGCTGGGTGCGCGTTGAAGCGGGGGTTATTAAAGATCAGCTTAACCAGTATCTGAAACCGTTCGGCTACTTTTTTGCACCAGAACTTTCGACCAGCAACCGGGCAACGCTCGGCGGGATGATCAATACCGATGCTTCCGGTCAGGGCTCGCTGGTCTATGGCAAAACGTCAGATCACGTGCTCGGCGTGCGGGCAGTGTTGTTGGGGGGCGATATTCTCGATACGCAACCTTTACCCGTCGAGCTGGCGGAAACGCTGGGCAAAACCAATACAGCTATCGGGCGTATCTATAAAACGGTTTATCAACGCTGCCGTCAGCAACGGCAGTTAATCATCGACAAATTTCCCAAACTTAACCGCTTTCTTACCGGTTACGATCTGCGTCATGTCTTTAACGATGAGATGACCGAGTTCGACCTGACGCGCATTCTGACGGGTTCAGAAGGGACGCTGGCCTTTATTACCGAAGCGCGACTGGATATTACTCGCTTGCCGAAAGTGCGCCGTCTGGTGAACGTCAAATATGACTCTTTTGACTCCGCGCTGCGTAACGCGCCGTTTATGGTTGAGGCGCGCGCGCTTTCAGTTGAGACGGTGGATTCTAAAGTGCTGAACCTTGCGCGGGAAGATATCGTCTGGCATTCCGTCAGTGAGTTGATTACTGATGTGCCCGAGAAAGAGATGCTCGGACTGAACATTGTGGAATTTGCTGGTGATGATGAGGCGCTGATTGACGAGCGGGTAAATGCACTCTGTACGCGGCTGGACGAACTTATCGCTAGTCAGCAAGCAGGTGTCATTGGCTGGCAGGTGTGCCGCGAGCTGGCGGGTGTTGAACGTATCTATGCGATGCGCAAAAAAGCTGTTGGCCTGCTTGGCAATGCTAAAGGCGCCGCTAAGCCAATTCCGTTTGCCGAAGATACCTGCGTGCCGCCAGAACACCTGGCGGATTATATTGCTGAATTTCGCGCGCTGCTCGACAGTCACGGCTTAAGCTACGGTATGTTTGGTCACGTCGATGCGGGGGTTTTGCACGTTCGTCCGGCGCTGGATATGTGCGATCCGCAACAAGAGATGTTGATGAAGCAAATTTCTGATGACGTGGTGGCGCTGACTGCGAAATACGGTGGTTTGTTGTGGGGCGAGCACGGCAAAGGTTTTCGCGCCGAATACAGCCCGGCGTTTTTCGGTGAGGAACTTTTTGCAGAACTGCGCAAAGTGAAAGCGGCATTTGACCCGCATAACCGACTCAACCCAGGAAAGATTTGCCCGCCAGAAGGTCTCGACGCGCCGATGATGAAAGTGGACGCGGTAAAGCGCGGTACATTTGATCGGCAGATCCCCATCGCGGTACGCCAGCAGTGGCGCGGTGCGATGGAGTGTAACGGCAACGGTTTATGCTTCAACTTTGATGCCCGCAGCCCCATGTGCCCGTCGATGAAGATCACCCAGAACCGGATTCATTCACCGAAAGGGCGCGCAACGCTGGTGCGTGAATGGCTACGTTTGCTGGCTGACCGTGGTGTTGATCCTCTAAAACTGGAACAAGAACTGCCGGAATCGCGAGCCAGTTTGCGGACGTTAATTGCCCGCACGCGCAATAGCTGGCACGCAAATAAAGGCGAATATGACTTCTCCCACGAAGTGAAAGAGGCGATGTCAGGCTGTCTGGCCTGTAAAGCCTGTTCGACCCAGTGCCCTATCAAAATAGATGTGCCAGAGTTCCGCTCTCGTTTCCTGCAACTCTATCACACCCGTTATTTACGCCCGCTGCGTGACCATCTTGTGGCGACGGTCGAAAGTTATGCGCCGCTGATGGCGCGAGCGCCAAAGACCTTTAACTTCTTCATTAACCAGCCTCTGGTTCGCAAACTGTCGAAAAAACATATCGGCATGGTCGACTTGCCGCTGCTTTCGGTGCCGTCGCTGCAACAACAAATGGTGGGGCATCGCTCGGCAAACATGACGCTGGAACAGCTTGAAGCTCTCAATGCAGAGCAGAAAGCGCGCACGGTGTTGGTGGTGCAAGACCCTTTCACCAGCTATTACGATGCGCAAGTGGTGGCAGATTTTGTCCGTCTGGTCGAGAAATTAGGTTTCCAGCCGGTACTGTTGCCATTTTCACCAAATGGTAAAGCCCAGCACATCAAAGGATTCCTCAATCGTTTTGCGAAGACGGCGAAAAAGACGGCGGATTTCCTCAACCGTATGGCGAAGCTGGGAATGCCAATGGTGGGCGTCGATCCGGCGCTGGTACTTTGTTATCGCGACGAATACAAACTCACTCTCGGCGAGGAACGCGGCGAGTTTAACGTTCTGCTGGCGAATGAATGGCTGGCAAGCGTACTTGAGTCACAGCCAGTGGCTGCGGTCAGCGGTGAACCGTGGTATTTCTTTGGTCACTGTACCGAAGTCACCGCCTTGCCGGGCGCGCCAGCACAATGGGCCGCGATATTTGCCCGTTTTGGCGCGAAGCTGGAAAATGTCAGTGTGGGTTGCTGCGGTATGGCGGGGACTTACGGACATGAAGCGAAAAATCATAAAAACTCGCTTGGGATCTATGAGTTATCCTGGCATCAGGCGATGCAGCGTCTGCCGCGAAATCGCTGTCTGGCGACCGGATATTCCTGCCGTAGTCAGGTAAAACGGGTTGAAGGTACGGGGGTACGCCATCCTGTGCAGGCATTACTGGAGATTATTAAATGATATGGAAACGTAAAATCACCCTGGAAGCACTGAATGCCATGGGTGATGGAAACATGGTGGGATTGCTGGATATTCGCTTTGAACATATTGGTGATGACACTCTGGAAGCGACAATGCCGGTAGATTCGCGGACAAAGCAACCTTTCGGGCTGCTGCATGGCGGTGCGTCCGTGGTGCTGGCCGAAAGTATTGGCTCCGTTGCCGGTTATTTATGTACCGAAGGTGAGCAAAAAGTCGTTGGTCTGGAAATCAATGCTAACCATGTTCGATCAGCGCGAGAAGGGCGAGTTCGCGGCGTTTGCAAACCGCTGCATCTTGGTTCACGTCATCAGGTCTGGCAGATTGAAATATTCGATGAGAAAGAGCGTTTGTGCTGTTCGTCACGATTGACGACCGCTATTTTGTGACGTTGTCACCAGAAAAGTGTGACGCATATTGCCTTTGGTTATTATCTGCACAGTAAACGGTGGTATACTGTGCAGGTCTTGTCTAAAAGCGAGGATGCTATGTCTACTCAACTTGATCCCACCCAACTGGCCATTGAATTTTTACGCCGTGACCAGAGCAATCTTTCACCTGCCCAATATCTCAAACGTCTGAAACAACTAGAACTTGAATTCGCTGATCTCCTTACTCTCTCTTCTGCTGAATTAAAAGAAGAAATCTACTTTGCCTGGCGTTTGGGCGTGCATTGATTCTGGCTGAACGCAGTTAGTGTGCCCCATCGACCTGGATTAACTCCAGTCCAGGTCTGACGACTTTCTTCTGACTTCTCCCATTTTTACCCGCTTGATTTTGTTTAAAAAGAATACAAATCGCAGGTTGTGTTAAAACGCTGGCTTAGCTTTATGAGATTATTCTTATCGCCCCTTCAAGAGCTAAGCCACTGTGAGTGCCGGAGATAAGCGCCGGATGGGGTAGAAACCCTTAAGCCTGTGTAGCACAGACTTAAGGGTTTTCTTATTTCTGAACGAGCCACTTTTTTACCTATCTCTTAAATAGTCATTTTCAATACAACTTTTTCTTTTCCATCACAGTCTTAAATGCCCTCCGGTAATAATCATTAACTAACAATGAGATACCTAATTCTTAGCGTGCCTGTTAAGCCGCACATCAGGGTCTATGCTTATTAAATGCAGGCAAAAAGCATGTTTTACGGTAAAGCCCCTGCGTTTGCCGGGTTGAACTGATAATCATTATCACTAACATGCTGTTATACGCTGAAAGCGATGAAGTGAGGTAAATCGATGGACATGCATTCAGGAACCTTTAATCCACAGGATTTCGCCTGGCAAGGCTTAACGCTGACACCCGCAGCGGCGGTGCACATCCGCGAGCTGGTGGCAAAGCAGCCAGGTATGGTCGGCGTGCGCTTAGGCGTGAAGCAAACGGGTTGCGCGGGCTTTGGCTATGTACTCGACAGTGTTAGCAAGCCGGACAAAGACGATCTGCTGTTTGAACACGACGGCGCGAAGCTGTATGTCCCGCTACAAGCAATGCCGTTTATTGATGGCACGGAAGTCGATTTCGTTCGCGAAGGACTCAATCAGATATTCAAATTTCACAACCCGAAAGCCCAGAATGAATGTGGCTGTGGCGAAAGCTTCGGGGTATAGGCGGTACTATGTCTCGTAATACTGAAGCAACTGACGATGTCAAAACCTGGACTGGCGGCCCGCTGAATTATAAAGAAGGATTCTTCACCCAGTTAGCCACTGATGAACTGGCTAAGGGCATAAACGAAGAGGTGGTGCGCGCAATCTCGGCGAAGCGTAATGAGCCGGAGTGGATGCTGGAGTTTCGTCTCAACGCCTATCGCGCATGGCTGGAGATGGAAGAACCACACTGGCTGAAGGCGCACTACGATAAGCTGAATTATCAGGATTATAGCTATTACTCCGCGCCTTCATGTGGTAACTGCGATGACACCTGTGTTTCTGAACCGGGCGCGGTGCAACAAACCGGCGCAAACGCTTTTTTAAGTAAAGAGGTTGAAGCGGCGTTTGAGCAGTTAGGCGTTCCCGTACGGGAAGGCAAAGAGGTAGCGGTTGATGCCATTTTCGATTCTGTTTCGGTTGCCACCACTTATCGCGAAAAACTGGCGGAGCAGGGGATCATTTTCTGTTCCTTTGGCGAAGCGATTCATGAGCACCCGGAGCTGGTGAAGAAATATCTCGGCACCGTGGTGCCTGGGAATGACAACTTTTTTGCCGCGCTCAATGCAGCGGTGGCTTCCGACGGTACGTTTATTTATGTACCTAAAGGCGTGCGCTGTCCGATGGAACTTTCCACCTATTTTCGCATTAACGCAGAAAAAACCGGGCAGTTTGAGCGCACCATTCTGGTAGCCGACGAAGACAGCTACGTCAGCTACATTGAAGGCTGCTCCGCACCAGTGCGTGATAGCTACCAGCTACACGCGGCGGTGGTGGAAGTCATCATCCATAAAAACGCCGAGGTGAAATATTCCACGGTGCAAAACTGGTTCCCTGGCGATAACAACACCGGCGGTATTCTCAACTTCGTCACCAAGCGTGCTCTGTGCGAAGGCGAAAACAGTAAAATGTCGTGGACGCAATCGGAAACCGGTTCAGCCATTACCTGGAAATACCCAAGCTGTATTTTGCGCGGCGATAACTCCATTGGTGAGTTTTACTCAGTGGCGCTGACCAGCGGTCATCAGCAGGCTGATACCGGCACCAAGATGATCCACATCGGTAAGAACACCAAATCGACCATTATCTCGAAAGGGATCTCTGCCGGACACAGCCAGAACAGCTATCGCGGCTTAGTGAAAATCATGCCGACGGCAACCAATGCGCGCAACTTCACTCAGTGCGACTCAATGCTGATTGGCGCTAATTGCGGGGCGCATACCTTCCCGTATGTCGAATGTCGCAATAACAGCGCACAACTGGAGCACGAGGCAACGACATCGCGTATTGGTGAAGATCAGCTGTTTTACTGCCTGCAACGCGGGATCAGTGAAGAAGACGCCATCTCGATGATTGTTAACGGTTTCTGCAAAGACGTGTTCTCGGAACTGCCGCTGGAATTTGCCGTTGAAGCACAAAAACTCCTCGCCATCAGTCTTGAACACAGCGTCGGATAAGGAATAAACATGTTAAGTATTAAAGATTTACACGTCAGCGTGGAAGATAAAGCTATTCTGCGTGGATTAAGCCTCGACGTTCGTCCTGGCGAAGTTCACGCCATTATGGGGCCAAACGGTTCGGGCAAAAGTACCTTATCGGCAACGCTTGCCGGGCGCGAAGATTATGAAGTGACGGGCGGCACGGTGGAGTTTAAAGGCAAAGATTTGCTAGAGCTGTCGCCGGAAGATCGTGCAGGCGAAGGCATCTTTATGGCTTTTCAGTATCCGGTGGAAATCCCTGGCGTCAGTAACCAGTTTTTCCTGCAAACGGCGCTCAATGCGGTGCGTAGTTATCGCGGTCAGGAAACCCTCGACCGCTTCGATTTTCAGGATTTGATGGAAGAGAAAATCGCCCTGTTGAAGATGCCGGAAGATTTATTAACCCGTTCGGTTAACGTTGGTTTTTCCGGTGGCGAGAAAAAGCGCAACGATATTTTGCAAATGGCAGTGCTGGAGCCGGAGTTATGCATTCTTGATGAGTCGGACTCCGGGCTGGATATCGACGCATTAAAAGTGGTTGCCGATGGCGTGAACTCGCTGCGTGATGGCAAGCGTTCATTCATCATCGTGACGCACTACCAACGCATTCTTGACTACATCAAGCCTGATTACGTCCACGTGCTGTATCAGGGGCGAATTGTGAAATCCGGCGATTTCACGTTGGTCAAACAACTGGAGGAGCAGGGTTATGGCTGGCTTAGTGAACAGCAGTAACGTGCTGCAACAGTGGCATCACTTGTTTGAGGCTGAAGGGGCAAAACGCTCCCCGCAAGCGCAGCAGCATTTACAACAATTGCTGCGTACCGGTCTGCCGACGCGTAAACATGAGCACTGGAAATATACGCCGCTGGAAGGGCTGACCAATAGCCAGTTTGTCAGCATTGCGGGGGAGATATCCCCACAGCAGCGTGATGCCTTAGCCTTAACGTTAGACGCCGTGCGGCTGGTGTTTGTTGATGGACGTTACATGCCAGCACTTAGCGATGCAACTGAAGGCAGCGGATATGACGTGAGCATAAACGACGAACGCCAGGGGCTGCCCGATGCAATTCAGCCAGAAGTGTTTCTGCATCTGACGGAAAGCCTGGCGCAAAGCGTTACGCATATTGCTGTGAAGCGCGGTCAACGGCCTGCAAAGCCATTGCTGTTAATGCATATTACCCAGGGCGTGGCAGGTGAAGAGGTGAACACTGCCCATTATCGCCATCATCTGGAACTGGCGGAAGGCGCGGAAGCGACAGTGATTGAACATTTTGTCAGCCTTAATGATGCCCGCCATTTTACCGGCGCGCGCTTCACTATTAACGTCGCAGCGAACGCCCACTTGCAGCATATCAAGCTGGCGTTTGAAAACCCGGTCAGTCACCACTTTGCCCATAACGATTTGCTGCTGGCAGACGATGCCACCGCATCTAGCCACAGTTTTCTGCTTGGTGGCGCAGTGTTACGGCACAACACCAGTACGCAACTTAATGGCGAAAACAGTACGCTGCGGATTAATAGCCTGGCGATGCCGGTGAAAAATGAAGTGTGCGATACCCGCACCTGGCTGGAACACAATAAAGGTTTTTGTAACAGCCGCCAGTTGCACAAAACTATCGTCAGCGACAAAGGGCGCGCGGTATTTAATGGTTTGATTAATGTCGCGCAGTATGCCATCAAGACTGACGGCCAGATGACCAATAATAATCTGCTGATGGGCAAGCTGGCGGAAGTGGATACCAAACCGCAACTGGAAATTTATGCCGATGATGTGAAATGCAGCCACGGCGCAACGGTCGGGCGTATTGATGATGAGCAAATGTTCTATCTGCGTTCTCGCGGGATCAATCAGCAGGATGCCCAGCAGATGATCATCTATGCCTTTGCCGCCGAACTGACGGAAGCCTTGCGCGATGAGGGTCTTAAACAGCAGGTGCTGGCTCGAATCGGCCAACGGCTGCCGGGAGGTGCAAGATGACTTTTTCCGTTGAGAAGGTACGGGCCGATTTTCCGGTGCTCTCGCGTGAGGTGAACGGTTTGCCGCTGGCTTATCTCGACAGCGCCGCCAGTGCGCAGAAACCGAGCCAGGTGATTGACGCCGAGGCTGAGTTTTATCGTCACGGCTACGCGGCGGTGCATCGCGGTATTCATACGTTAAGCGCCCAGGCGACCGAGAAAATGGAGAACGTGCGTAAGCGTGCATCGCTGTTTATCAATGCCCGTTCGGCGGAAGAGCTGGTGTTCGTCCGTGGCACGACGGAAGGGATCAATCTGGTCGCCAATAGCTGGGGCAATAGCAACGTGCGGGCAGGCGATAACATCATCATCAGTCAGATGGAACACCACGCTAACATTGTTCCCTGGCAGATGCTTTGCGCGCGCGTTGGCGCAGAGCTGCGGGTGATCCCGCTTAATCCGGACGGCACGCTGCAACTTGAGACGTTGCCGAATCTGTTTGATGAGAAAACCCGCCTGCTGGCGATTACTCACGTGTCTAATGTGCTGGGGACGGAAAATCCGCTGCCGGAAATGATCGCACTTGCGCACCAGCATGGCGCAAAAGTGCTGGTGGATGGCGCTCAGGCAGTGATGCATCATCCGGCGGATGTGCAGGCGCTGGATTGCGACTTCTACGTTTTTTCCGGGCATAAACTGTATGGCCCCACCGGCATTGGCATTCTTTATGTTAAAGAAGCCTTGTTGCAGGAGATGCCGCCGTGGGAAGGGGGCGGGTCTATGATTGCCACCGTCAGCCTTAGCGAAGGTACTACCTGGACCAAAGCGCCGTGGCGGTTTGAGGCCGGCACGCCCAATACGGGGGGCATTATTGGTCTTGGTGCGGCGCTGGAGTATGTATCAGCTCTGGGGCTTAACAACATTGCTGAGTACGAACAGAATCTGATGCATTACGCGCTGTCACAACTGACAGCTGTGCCGGATCTTACTCTGTATGGGCCACCGGACAGACTTGGCGTTATCGCCTTTAATCTCGGTAAACATCATGCCTATGATGTTGGCAGTTTTCTTGATAACTACGGTATCGCTGTGCGTACCGGCCATCACTGCGCGATGCCGTTGATGGCGTTTTATAACGTTCCGGCTATGTGTCGGGCGTCGTTGGCTATGTATAACACCCATGAAGAAGTGGATCGTCTGGTGACAGGATTGCAACGCATTCATCGTCTGCTGGGATAACAGGGAGGCTCTATGGCTGTATTGCCGGATAAAGAAAAATTGCTGCGTAATTTTTTACGCTGCGCCAACTGGGAAGAGAAATATCTCTACATTATTGAACTGGGTCAGCGTCTGCCGGAATTACGCGATGAAGACAGAAACCCGCAAAATAGTATTCAGGGCTGTCAGAGTCAGGTATGGATTATAATGCGCCAGAATGCGCAGGGAATTATTGAATTGCAGGGCGACAGCGATGCCGCCATTGTGAAAGGACTTATTGCGGTTGTTTTTATTCTCTATGACCAGATGACGCCGCAGGATATTGTTAATTTTGACGTGCGCCCGTGGTTTGAAAAAATGGCGCTTGCTCAGCATCTCACCCCATCTCGTTCACAAGGTCTGGAAGCGATGATTCGTGCAATCCGCGCTAAAGCCGCTGCACTTAGCTAAACTAAAGGAACAGCTTTCATCTGGATGACTCACATTGCCGGATGGTCGATGTTTACTCTGACCAGCACAGGAGTGTTTCGGCTTCAGGTAAGCAAAAGCACCATCCGACGTCTTAGCGTGAGTCTCCGGCAAATACAGGAGGTTTACAATGAAACGCGCGTCTCTGCTTACACTGACCCTTATCGGCGCGTTTAGCGCCATACACGCTGCCTGGGCGGTAGATTATCCGCTCCCACCAACCGGCAGCCGACTGGTTGGGCAAAATCAAACGTATACGGTGCAAGAGGGGGATAAAAACCTTCAGGCCATTGCCCGACGTTTTGATACTGCGGCAATGTTGATTCTGGAAGCCAATAACACGATCGCCCCGGTGCCAAAACCAGGTACGACGATAACGATTCCTTCACAACTGTTATTACCTGATGCGCCGCGTCAGGGGATTATCGTTAACCTTGCCGAGCTGCGTCTTTATTATTATCCGCCAGGAGAAAATATCGTGCAGGTCTATCCGATAGGCATTGGCTTGCAGGGGCTGGAAACGCCAGTGATGGAAACGCGGGTTGGGCAGAAAATCCCTAACCCTACCTGGACACCGACCGCTGGTATTCGGCAGCGTTCGCTGGAGCGTGGCATAAAATTACCGCCAGTCGTTCCCGCAGGGCCTAATAACCCACTAGGACGCTACGCAATGCGCCTGGCGCACGGCAATGGCGAATATCTCATTCATGGCACCAGTGCGCCGGACAGCGTCGGTTTGCGCGTCAGTTCGGGCTGTATTCGTATGAACGCACCGGATATTAAAGCCTTGTTCTCCAGCGTGCGGACGGGGACGCCGGTGAAAGTGATCAACGAACCGGTGAAATACTCTGTAGAACCGAACGGAATGCGTTATGTGGAAGTACATCGCCCCCTGTCGGCAGAGGAACAGCAGAACGTTCAGACGATGCCGTACAAACTGCCTGTTGGCTTTACGCAATTCAAAGATAATCAGGCTGTTGATAAGAAACTGGTGGATAAAGCTTTATATCGTCGGGCGGGATATCCGGTCGCGGTAGGCAATGGAACGGCACATGTCAGCAACTCGCCCGCAGTTGAGTCAGCTCAAAATGGCGAGCCTGAGCAGGGAAATATGTTACGCGCGACGCAATAGCAGTAATTAGCAGGCAAAAAAAATGGCGCACAATGTGCGCCATTTTTCACTTCACAGGTACTATTACTTGCGGTATTTAGTAGCCATGTTGTCCAGACGCTGGTTAGCACGAGCTGCGTCATCTTTAGCAGCCTGAACGTCGGAACGCATTGCGTTCACGTCGTTGCTCAGCTGGTCAACTTTAGCGTTCAGAGTCTGAACGTCAGAAGACAGCTGATCGATTTTAGCGTTGCTGGAGCAACCTGCCAGCAGAGTAGAACCCAGGATTACCGCGCCCAGTACCAGTTTAGTAGCTTTCATTATTAATACCCTCTAGATTGAGTTAATCTCCATGTAGCGTTACAAGTATTACACAAAGTTTTTTATGTTGAGAATATTTTTTTGATGGGAAGGCACTTATTTTTGATCGTTCGCTCAAAGAAACATCGAACGCTGGGTTTTAGATAAAAAAATTGAGAGAAAACAGGATGCTTCCATCGGATTCATCTTAGATAAAGTGAGATTATATAGTGAAATCCGATTTGATTTTTTATTGCTTCTGGTTATCGATTAAATAAAAAAAGCGCCCATCAGGGCGCTTGGATATACAAATTAATTCACAAAAGCAATATTACAGGACGTGAACAGATGCGGTGTTGGTAGTGCCGCTCGGTACAAGTGCACCGGAAACCATTACTACAACGTCACCTTTGTGCGCCAGACCGCTCTGCAGAGCCAGTTCTTTACCCAGGCGGTAGAAATCATCAGTAGAAGTGATCTCTTTAACCAGCTGCGGCACAACGCCTTTGCTCAGCACCAGCTGATGTGCAGTTTTTTCGTTAGTGGTCAGCGCCAGGATGGTTGCATCCGGGAAGTATTTACGCACTGCACGAGCAGATTTACCGCCCTGGGTTGCTACGACGATCAGCGGAGCATCCAGTTTTTCAGCAGTTTCAACCGCACCACGGCAAACAGCTTCGGTAATGCGCAGTTTACGGTTGTCGTTGTTGAACTCGAGACGGCTGTTCATCACGCGGTCGGTACGTTCGCAAATGGTTGCCATGATAGAAACAGCTTCCAGCGGGTATTTACCTTTTGCGGATTCACCAGACAACATTACTGCGTCAGTACCGTCGAGGATGGCGTTCGCAACGTCACCGGCTTCTGCGCGGGTCGGACGTGGGTTTTTGATCATGGAATCCAGCATCTGGGTCGCAGTGATAACGACTTTACGTGCGCGGATACATTTTTCGATCATCATCTTCTGGGCGAAGATAACTTCTTCAACCGGGATTTCAACACCCAGGTCGCCACGTGCAACCATGATGCCGTCAGATGCTTCGAGGATTTCGTCGAAGTTATTGAGGCCTTCCTGGTTTTCGATTTTGGAGATGATTTGGATGTTTTCGCCGCCGTGCGCTTTCAGGTGCTCACGGATTTCGATAACGTCAGAACGCTTACGGATAAAGGAAGCAGCAACAAAGTCTACGCCTTGTTCGCAACCAAAGATGAGATCCTGTTTGTCTTTTTCAGCCAGTGCCGGCAGGGTAATAGAAACGCCTGGCAGGTTCACACCTTTGTTTTCGCCCAGGTCACCGTTGTTCAGTACCTTACAGATAACTTTGTTACCTTCAATGGCGGTAACTTCCATACCGATCAGACCATCGTCAACCAGTACGGTGTTGCCGACGGACAGGTCAGAAGTGAAACCTTCATAAGTTACCGCAACCATTTCGCTGTTGCCGATAACAGATTTGTCAGTGGTGAAAGTAAAGGTCTGGCCTGCTTTCAGAGAAACGTCATTACCGCCTTCCAGTTTCATGGTGCGGATTTCCGGACCTTTGGTATCGAGCAGGATAGCGGCAGTTTTACCTGTTTTGCTCATCACGTTGCGCAGGTTCTGAATGCGCTGACCGTGTTCTGCATAGTCACCATGAGAGAAGTTCAGACGCATGACGTTCATGCCCGCGTCCAGCATTTTAGCTAACATCTCTTCAGATTCGGTTTTTGGTCCGATGGTGCAAACAATTTTGGTCTTTTTCATGACAGTCTTAGTCTTTAAGTTGAGAAGGATAGGAGAAACTTGCTTTCTGGGCGCACTGCCGGAAAGCGAATCCGGTATTACGAAAGTGATGGTGCCTCGCTCTAAGGATAGGTGACATCGAAAAAGCGTGCAGAGGAATGTGTGCTTGTGTCTCAGCCCAACGTGAGTGCCTGTTTTTGAGTCGTTGAGTTCTACAGTCCAAAGTGCTGAAACCATTCAAGAGTCAATTGGCGCGCATTATACGCTGAAATTAATCCAAAAGGAAAACAAAAACAGCGTTTCAAAAAATATACAAGTCGCCAGACAATAAATTGTTATCAAAGATTTAACGTTTCTGGGAAAAGATTACGCAAAAACTTCGTTGTTTGCGCAACATCTGGAGGTGAGGTCGCCAGAGTGGGGAGGAGTGTATGTTCATCAGCTGTATAAATACACCATCGCTCAATCGCTACAGTCAAAATAATTTATCGCGTTATTTATATGATTTTATTTGGTTTTTGTTTAATTGATTAGATTGATATATGCTGATAGTTGGCATGATAAATAGGTATAAAGAATGGGAAATCGAACAAAAGATGACGAACTGTACCGCGAGATGTGCAGGGTAGTCGGTAAAGTTGTGCTGGAAATGCGCGATTTGGGACAGGAACCAAAACATATTGTCATCGCTGGCGTATTACGCACGGCTTTAGCCAATAAACGCATTCAACGTAGTGAACTGGAAAAACAGGCGATGGAAACCGTCATTAACGCGCTGGTAAAATGATCGTTCAGGATGAAGTGCAACGCTTCATCCTGATACGTTTCTTTCAATCGCAGTCACAGCTAATTTTCATAAATAGCAACTGGGTAATGACTCCAACTTATTGATAGTGTTTTATGTTCAGATAATGCCCGATGACTTTGTCATGCAGCTCCACCG
>NZ_SZVK01000068.1:0-15680 GCF_005280595.1 Escherichia sp. MR
GTGGAGCTGCATGACAAAGTCATCGGGCATTATCTGAACATAAAACACTATCAATAAGTTAGAGTCATTACCCAAGTTCTGATGTCGTTGCCAGCCGGTAAATTGTTCCTCGCCGCTTATCTGGGCGTGATGATTATTTTCCTCGCCTCGCATATGGATGCGGTGGCCTACACCATGGCGGCGACCAGTACGCGGAATCTTCAGGAAGGTGATGATCCAGACCGTGGGCTGCGTCTTTTCTGGTGCGTGGTAATCACCCTGATCCCGCTTTCCATCTTGTTTACCGGTGCATCGCTGGAAACCATGAAAACTACCGTCGTACTTACAGCCCTTCCCTTTCTCGCCATTTTACTGGTGAAAGTGGGCGGACTTATTCGCTGGCTGAAACAGGATTACGCCGATATTCCGGCTCATCAAATTGAACATTATCTCCCGCAGACACCGGTTGAAGCCCCGGAAAAAACGCCAGTGCTCCCTGCGGGAACCGTATTCAAAGGCGACAACTGAGCGCCATCATCCTAACGATAAAGGTATCCCTATGAGCAATCTGAGCCCTGACTTTGTACTACCCGGAAATTTTTGCGCTAACCCACAGGAAGCGTGGACCATTCCTGCCCGCTTTTATACTGATCAGAACGCCTTTGAACATGAAAAAGAGAACGTCTTCGCCAAAAGCTGGATTTGCGTCGCTCACAGTAGCGAGCTGGCGAATGCCAATGATTACGTAACGCGTGAGATCATCGGCGAAAGCATCGTGCTGGTACGCGGTCGTGATAAGGTTTTGCGCGCGTTCTATAACGTTTGCCCGCACCGTGGTCATCAGTTATTGAGCGGTGAAGGGAAAGCGAAAAATGTGATTACCTGCCCATATCACGCCTGGGCATTCAAACTCGATGGCAACCTGGCTCATGCGCGTAACTGTGAAAACGTCGCCAATTTCGATAGTGACAAAGCGCAACTGGTTCCGGTGCGTCTGGAAGAATATGCCGGATTCGTCTTCATCAATATGGATCCCAACGCCACCAGCGTAGAAGATCAGTTACCAGGCCTGGCGGCAAAAGTGCTGGAAGCCTGCCCGGAAGTCCACGATCTGAAACTGGCGGCCCGCTTTACCACCCGCACGCCTGCCAACTGGAAGAACATTGTCGATAACTATCGTGAGTGCTACCACTGTGGTCCGGCGCATCCAGGTTTCTCAGACTCCGTTCAGGTTGATCGTTACTGGCACACCATGCACGGCAACTGGACGCTGCAATACGGTTTCGCCAAACCGTCCGAACAGTCGTTTAAATTTGAAGAAGGTACAGACGCTGCGTTCCACGGTTTCTGGCTGTGGCCGTGCACTATGCTGAACGTCACGCCAATCAAAGGGATGATGACGGTCATTTATGAATTCCCGGTGGATTCTGAAACTACCCTGCAAAACTACGATATCTACTTCACCAATGAAGAGCTAACCGATGAGCAAAAATCGCTGATTGAGTGGTATCGCGATGTGTTCCGTCCGGAAGATTTACGTCTGGTTGAAAGCGTACAGAAAGGGCTGAAATCGCGTGGCTATCGTGGTCAGGGGCGCATCATGGCCGACAGTAGCGGTAGCGGTATTTCCGAACACGGTATCGCCCATTTCCATAATCTGCTGGCGCAGGTGTTTAAGGACTAATGACATCGGCGGCGGTATTTTCCGCCGCCGGGCTGATTTTTGATGGAGTACAGCAATGTCAGACTATCAAATGTTTGAAGTACAGGTGAGCCAGATTGAACCGCTTACCGAACAGGTGAAACGCTTCACGCTGGTGGCAACCGATGGCAAACCGCTGCCTGCGTTCACCGGCGGAAGTCACGTCATTGTGCAGATGAGTGATGATGATAACCAGTACAGCAATGCTTATTCACTACTAAGTTCGCCACTCGACACCTCTTGTTATCAGATTGCCGTTCGGCTGGAAGAGAACTCGCGCGGCGGTTCGCGCTTTTTGCATCAGCAGGTAAAAGCGGGCGATCGATTGACCATCTCGACACCCAATAACCTGTTTGCTCTGGTTCCCACGGCTCGAAAGCATCTGTTTATCGCAGGCGGCATTGGTATCACCCCTTTCCTGTCGCATCTGGCAGAGTTGCAACACACGGACGTCGACTGGCAGTTACATTATTGTTCGCGGAGTCCAGTAAGTTGCGCATTTCGTGATGAATTAAACCAACATCCGCAGACTGATAAGATTCATTTTCATCACTCATCGATCGGAACGCGACTCGAATTAGTGCGATTATTGGCGGATGTCGCCCCTGGCACACACATTTATACCTGTGGCCCCGAAGCTCTGAATGACGCGGTGAGAAGTGAAGCAGCGCGTCTGGGCATCTCCGCCGATACGCTGCACTTTGAGCAGTTTGCTATTGAAGACAAAACCGGCGATGCCTTTACCCTGGTGCTTGCCCGTTCCGGAAAAGAGTTTGTAGTACCAGAAGAGATGACCATTTTGCAGGTCATTGAAAATAACAAAGCGGCAAAAGTGGAATGTTTATGTCGTGAAGGGGTATGCGGAACCTGTGAAACAGCAATTCTGGAAGGTGAAGCCGATCATCGGGACCAGTATTTTAGCGATGAAGAGCGCGCCAGCCAGCAGAGTATGTTGATCTGTTGTTCGCGCGCGAAGGGTAAACGACTGGTGTTGGATCTGTAGTTTATCCGAAGCCGGATGCGGCGCTGGTTGCGCCTTGTCCGGCTTACGAACGTTTTACTGCGGATATTCCTGCAATAAATTATGTAATGCTTCCGCCATCAACTCACCACGCCAGCCGGAAATCAGCTCAGGCAAATTGTTCTGCGGTTTTAATTTCCAGTGCCAGTTCAGCAGTTGGTTGATTTGCCGACGCGATGCCAGCAATTCGGCGCTGATCTTGTGCGTTTCGCTCACGTCAGTAATCAGCGACTTAATCGCTTTAAACGCTTTACGATAACCCGGCATGTCCATCAGGTTAAGCATCGGCTGCGGTAAGGCCTCTTCCGGCAATGTCTGCGCTTTTTCCACCAGCGCCAGCAGCGTTTTACCGTGAAAGCGGATTTCGCTACCGGATAAGCCCAGGCTGTCCAGTTCGCCCAGACTCCCTGGCATATAACGCGCTACCGACCACAAGTGTTCTTCACGCACGACAAAGTTCACCGCCAGATCGCGCTCCCGCGCCTTGCGCAATCGCCAGTCGGCTAACAGTTGCAAACAAGCCAACTGGCGCGTCCGTAATTGCCAGGCATTGGTGATATCACGCCAGGCATCTTCCGGCGCAACGACTTCCTGACGACGTGTTTGCATCAGGCGACATTCATCCAGCGCCGCAGGTAGCCAGCCAGAGGCTTCGGTTTCAACCATCAGCTTTGCGGTGATCGGTAACAGATACCAGACATCCGCCGCCGCGTATTCGCACTGACGTTCGGTTAACGGTCTGGCGAGCCAGTCGGTGCGCGATTCGCTCTTGTCCAGCGTAACACCGGAATACTCTTCCACCATGGAGGCAAAACCCCATGACATCGGGCGTCCGCAGAATGCGGCGAGGATTTGCGTGTCAATCAGGGGTTGAGGTAATTCGCCAAAGACATTGAGGAATACTTCCAGATCTTCACTGCCCGCATGGAGAAATTTGGTGATGGAAGGATCGCGCAAGATTGCCTTTAGCGGTGACCAGTCGCTGATCCCAAGAGGATCGATTAGCGCCAGATGCTCGCCATCAAAAAGTTGAATCAACCCCAGTTGAGGGTAATAGGTGCGCGTACGTACAAATTCAGTATCCAGGGCTATCGCCGGAAAGGCACGGACGGCTTCACACAAAGAAGCCAGCGCATCGTCCGTGGTAATCATTTGGTAATTCAAATTGTATTCTCTTTAGTGGGCGTCAAAAAAAACGCCGGATTAACCGGCGTCTGACGACTGACTTAACGCTCAGGCTTTATTGTCCACTTTGCCGCGCGCTTCGTCACGTAATTCTCGTCGCAAAATTTTTCCGACATTAGATTTCGGTAACTCATCACGAAATTCCACCAGCTTCGGTACTTTGTAGCCCGTAAGCTGACGGCGGCAAAAGGTCACCAGTGACTCTTCAGTGAGCGACGCGTCTTTTTTCACCACAAAGATTTTCACCGCTTCACCACTGGAGCCAGAAGGTACGCCAACAGCCGCCACTTCCTGTACGCCAGGGTGCTGCATGACCACATCTTCAATCTCGTTGGGATAGACGTTAAAACCGGAAACCAGAATCATGTCTTTTTTACGATCGACAATGCGCAGGAATCCTTCTTCATCCATTACCGCAATATCGCCAGTGTGTAACCAACCGTTTTTGATGATTTCATCGGTGGCATCCGGACGCTGCCAGTAGCCCAACATCACCTGAGGACCTCTGACACAAAGTTCGCCCGGTTGCCCCGGTGGTACTTCGTTATCGTCATCATCCACCAGTTTGGCCTCCGTCGAGGGCACCGGTAATCCAATGCTACCGCTGTGATAATCAATATCATACGGGTTAACGCTCACCAGTGGCGCACACTCGGTTAAGCCATAACCTTCCAGCAGATATTGTCCGGTCAGTTTTACCCAGCGTTCTGCCACCACTTGCTGAACGGGCATCCCGCCGCCTGCGGACAAATGCAAACTGGAGAAATCCAGTTGCTGGAACTCTTTATTGTTCAGCAACGCGTTGAACAAAGTGTTAACACCGGTAATAGCGGTAAACGGATATTTCGCTAACTCTTTCACCAGCCCCGGAATATCGCGTGGGTTGGTTATTAATAAGTTCTGCCCGCCCAGTTCAATAAACAGCAGACAGTTAATGGTTAGTGCAAAGATGTGATACAGCGGCAGCGCCGTTACCACCAGCTCTTTACCCGGATGCAGCAGCGGCCCATAGGTCGCGTTAACCTGTTCCAGATTCGCCAGCATATTGCGGTGAGTCAGCATCGCGCCTTTCGCCACACCTGTGGTGCCACCGGTGTATTGCAGGAAAGCTAAATCTTCCGGCACCAGTTCGGGTTTAACGTACTGCATCCGGTAGCCGTTATGCAGGGCGCTACGAAATGAAATGGCATCTGGCAGATGGTATTTCGGCACCAGACGTTTGATGTATTTAACAACGAAGTTAACTACCGTGCCTTTTGCCGTGGAAAGCTGATCGCCCATACGAGTCAGAATAACGTGCTGGACGGCGGTTTTATCGACCACTTTTTCCAGGGTATGGGCAAAGTTAGACACAATGACAATCGCCGATGCACCGCTGTCGTTGAGCTGATGCTCAAGTTCGCGTGGGGTATACAACGGGTTAACGTTTACGACGATCATCCCGGCACGCAAAATACCAAACAGCGCCACCGGATATTGCAATAAGTTAGGCATCATCAGCGCAACGCGATCGCCCTTCTTCAGCCCCAGCCCTTGTTGCAAATAAGCGGCAAACGCGCGACTGCGTTCTTCCAGTTTGCGGAAGGTCATCACCTCCCCCATATTCACAAACGCTGGCTTGTCGGCGTAGCGCGCGACCGACTGCTCAAACATATCCACCAGAGATTGATAACGGTCAGGGTTGATCTCCGTCGGAACATCGGCGGGATAACGGTTAAGCCAAACCTTCTTCAATTCTTCACCTCTAAAATGCGTGTTCGTCGTCATCGCAACCCCAAGTAATATACATGCCGTTAACATAATATTAACTCATCATACCAGCTTGATAATTACCCAACGAAAAGGTTGCGAGGCGCGTCACTATTTATTTTTATCGTTACTGTAAGAATGCAGAAACAGCGGACCAGCCGCTGTTTCTTTTTCTTTAAAAACAAGCAATTATTCAGTTACAACTGTTTGTACTCTCGCGGGGCCAGGATTATACCAGCCCCATCCGCCGTAGCCATAGGGCCAGCCACGACCGCCATAAAACCACGGATCAATCGGCTGAGGCGGCATAATCACCTGCTGGGTTAAATGCCAACGTTTATAACCCGTTACCTGCATCACCATAAATTTATAGGGCGTGTTGCCGATTTTGCCGTCAACCGTACCGGTGATTGGCCCAACAACTGTGACCAGTTGTCCACGGAAATCCACCGGGTCCAGAAAACCGTTCACATCTGCATAAATGCGACCGCGAGAAGGTTCTCCCAGCGTCGGCCTGGCTCCGCTGTCCAGCGGTACGGTAGCAATTTCCAGGCGGGTTTTCCCTTGCTGGTTTTGTACCGCGACCACTTTGCCACCAAAACGCGCCTCCTGACCAACGTACAGCTGCGGCGCACTCATCACCCGAACTAAATCTTGTTGCGGCGTGGGACTGCTGCCTTTAATGGCGTCCGGCACAGTGACACAACCGCTCAGCATTAGCGCAAACGTACCTGCCAGTATGCCTTTGATAACATTCTTTTGAACCGCCATGATGCGACTCCTTTTTTTCTCAGGGCATACTCTTAAGATTCATTCTTTGCCCGGAAGTTTCTTCCAGGCGACGTTGTTACGTAAATAAACCGGCTCGGCATGTTCCACCGCTACCGTTTTACCCTCGGTAAACATCTGGCAGGCAATCGGCAGCATATCTTCTGCGGCGGGCAGTAACACTTCGCCATCGCGCAAAACCAGCCCGCTATCTTTACCGAGATCCGGCCAGGCTTGCCAGCCCGTTCCCACCGTCACCCATTCTCCGGAAAGCTGCTGCATCCGCTCATGAACGAGTTCTGGTTTGAGTACGGCTTCGGTTTCTTCACCGTGCCAGACACCGTTTTCATCACGCTGATATTCGGCCCAGTAAACTTCGCCCATTCGCGCATCAATGGCTGCCAGCACGCGGGTTGCGCCGTTTTTGCGCCACGCCCCTTGCGCCATCGTCATTAGCGTGGAGACGCCAATCATCGGCAGCTCCGCGCCAAGCGCCAGCCCTTGCGCAATGCCAATACCGATGCGCACGCCGGTAAAGCTACCAGGGCCACGTCCGTAAGCCAGAGCGTTTATGTCAGTCAGGGAAGTTCCGCTGGTGGTCAGGATATCCTGCACCATCGGTAAGATTCGTTGAGTATGTTCACGAGGGCAAAGCTCAAAATGAGCGTTGACAGTACCGTCGTTCCACAGGGCGACAGAGCAGGCCTCTGTCGCGGTATCGATAGCCAGAATTCGCATGGGTCTTCGTGCTTAGATCAATAAAAAGGCGCGCATCATACCATACTCAATAACAAATTACCTGGAGGATGGTATCGCAAGGAAACGAACCGCACGGGCAATGTCACGGGTACGCGGTGCGGGCGGGAGGCTGGCGAGGAACGTCGCACCGTAAGGGCGCATCACCAGCCGATTGTCACAAATCACCAGCACACCGCGATCGTCGGCGTCGCGAATCAGTCGCCCTACGCCCTGTTTAAGAGTAATCACCGCATCCGGTAGCTGCACTTCATCGAACGGGTCTCCGCCACGCAAACGGCAATCTTCCATGCGCGCTTTTAACAGCGGGTCATCTGGCGAGGTAAACGGCAACTTGTCGATAATCACCAGCGACAGCGTATCGCCGCGCACGTCCACCCCTTCCCAGAAACTGCTGGTCGCCACAAGAAGCGCGTTACCGGCGCTGACAAATTGCTGCAACAGTTGTCCTTTGCTGGTTTCCCCCTGCAACAAAACGGGAAGCGTCATGGTAGCGCGGAACTGCTCGGCCAGATCGCGCATCATGGCGTGCGAGGTACAAAGCATAAAGCAACGACCGTTGTTAGCTTCGATGATCGGTCGCAGCATTGCCGCCAGTTGCCGTGCACAACCCGGTTGATTGGTTTGCGGCAGGTTGCGCGGCACACAGAGTAACGCCTGGCGGCTGTAATCAAACGGGCTTGGCAATAGCAACGACTCCGCCTGTTCTATCCCAAGCCGCGAGGTGAAATGATGCAGATCGTCGTTCACCGACAGCGTTGCTGAGGTGAAGATCCAGCTACCGGGCTTTTGCGCCATTAACTCTTTGAATTTATCCGCCACGCTGAGCGGCGTCAGTGCCAGAGTAAAATGGCGCGATGTGCATTCGTACCAGTAGCTGTAGCCCGGCTGATTGATCTCTTTTAGCCGTTTCAGTCGTGTGCGATATAACGTGGCGCGCTCAAATGCCGCATCCAACAACGCGGAACGCCCCAGCGACAATTTCGCCACGTCGTAACAGAGTTCAAGGGTGTCATCGAGCAGTAAAAACGCCCGTTGAATTTGCGGATTGGCCAACAGTTCGCGCAGGTTTCCGCGATAACCTGGCTCGCCTAATTGCAGACGAAAATCCTGCGCACTCTGGGCAAGACGGTCAGCGCACTTTTGTAACTGCTGGGTGTCTTTTAATTCGGTGCGGTAGGCGATAGTGATGTCTTTTGCCAGGTCGAGCAGTTGTCGACTGGAGAGTGATTGCCCAAAATACTGGCTGGCAATGTCCGGCAACTGGTGGGCTTCGTCGAAGATCATGACGTCTGCTTCCGGGATCAGTTCGCCAAAACCACTCTCTTTCACCACCATATCCGCCAGAAAAAGATGATGGTTTACCACCACCACATCGGCATCCATCGCTTTTTTGCGTGCTTTGACCACAAAGCAATCTTTATACATCGGGCAGTCACTGCCTAGGCAGTTGTCGTTGGTGCTGGTGACCAACGGCCATGCCTGTGAATCTTCCGCGACACTGACGCAGGTGCTGATATCGCCATCGACTGTTTGATTGGACCAGGAGCGCAGCAGGATCACATCGCTTAAAATTTGTACCGGCAGATCGCCGCCCGCCAGCGCCTGCTGTTCGAGACGTTCGAGGCAGAGATAGTTTGAGCGCCCTTTCAGCAGCGCCACGTTGCCCGTGTATTTCAATGCCTTTGAGACCGTTGGCAAATCACGGCTGTAGAGCTGATCCTGCAACGCTTTTGAGCCGGTCGAGATAATGACTTTCTTTTTTGCCCGCAGCGCAGGGGCAAGGTAAGCGTAGGTTTTGCCCGTGCCGGTTCCCGCTTCCACCACCAGCGGCTGGCTTTTTCCTATCGCCCCAGCGACGGCTACCGCCATCTGTCGCTGTGGTTCACGCGGCTTAAAGCCAGGTATCGCTTTCGCCAGTTGACCGTCTGGTGCAAAATCGTCCGTCACACTACCCCCTGTTGATTTGAACAGGGATTATGTCAGGCCAGGTTGCTTTTCGCCAGCTGAAGTAGTGACGGCGACCTTACATTGTGGCAGTCTTTGCAGCACAAAAATGGAAGGATAATGAGGACAAAATGATGACTATCGTTCGTATTGACGCCGAAGCCCGCTGGTCTGATGTGGTGATCCACAACAACACGCTCTACTACACCGGTGTACCGGAAAACCTCGACGCCGATGCCTTTGAGCAAACCGCCAACACGCTGGCGCAGATTGACGCCGTGCTGGAAAAACAGGGCAGCAATAAGTCGAGTATTCTGGATGCCACGATTTTCCTGGCCGATAAAAACGACTTCGCTGCAATGAATAAAGCCTGGGACGCCTGGGTTGTCGCGGGTCATGCGCCGGTGCGCTGCACGGTACAAGCGGGTTTGATGAACCCGAAGTATAAAGTTGAAATTAAAATTATTGCGGCGGTTTAATTCCGGAAGATAATTATATCAAGGCAAAAATCACACGATAATTTATCGAGAAACTGGTCGATCGTGAACAAATCGGCCAGTGCTTAAGGTCTTACTTTAAATGGGTAGTACCCTGGATGATAATTTATTTTTATGATTCCTGCTGCATTTATACAAAAATGATATTAATCGCAAAAATCAAACCATTATGTTAATCACTTGATTAACTTACGCTGCTTTTCTTTCTTGCCCTTCCTTGCCTGAACAACTTGGCTGCGGTACTACGATTTGCTGTTAATTTTCGGCACATCACTAGATAACCCGCCATGACCTGCTACCTTTAAAATACCTGAATGTCAACAGGTTAACTAATGAGATATCGTTATAATCCTTTTGATATTAGGCGCAATTTAATGTCATATATAGCCTTATCGATCACGTGGTTAATTTAAGGACAAGAATATGCCTGCTGTAATAGATAAAGCCCTGGATTTTATTGGTGCCATGGATATATCAACACCAACCCCCAGCTCTATGAATGAAAGTACGGCGAAGGGAATATTTAAATATTTGAAAGAACTGGGAGTACCCGCGAGTACCGCCGATATTACTGCGCGAGCCGAACAGGAAGGCTGGAATCCTGGATTCACGGAAAAAATGGTGGGATGGGCAAAAAAAATGGAATCTGGCGAACGCGTGGTGATTAAAAATCCAGAATACTTCTCGTCCTATATGCAGGAAGAGCTTAAAGCACTGGTATAAGTTAAATCTCTACCAGCCCAAATGAGCCAGGACGCTTTTTTATCACATAAAAGCGTCCTTTTTTTCTAACCATCAAAAACACTACTTAATTCATTCAACCAGTACAGCCCCTCAATTTTCTGGTTCAAACGCTACGGGCCAAAGGGTTCGCTTGTCATAATGCGCCCTGTTGAAACTAACATTGTATTACTCGTCTTCATCCTCAAAACGCGCCACAATCCGCTCGCCGGAATGGTTGGCGCGTAACTCTTCAGCTACCAGTGCGATTGCCTGACCGCTGCTCATCCCCTGTGCCATCAGTTCCTGAATACGCTCAACGGCTTTTTGCTGCTGTTCATGGGTGAGTGAAGGTAAACCTGCAAACATTGTTAACTCCTGCTAAATTGTTGGCGCTAATTATTTCATGCTACCCGGCACATAGCCAGTAGAGTCAGGACTGATGAAGACGTTATCTCCCGCTGTGATTACTTTACCCTGGCGTCAGGACGCCGCTGAATTTTATTTTTCCCGCTTAAGCCACCTGCCATGGGCGATGCTTTTGCACTCTGGCTATGCCGAGCATCCGTATAGCCGCTTTGATATTGTGGTGGCAGACCCGATTTGCACCTTAACAACTTACGGCAGTGAAACTGTTTTGTGTAAAGGCGAAACCCGCACAACAACCGCTGACGATCCGTTAACAGTACTCCAGCAGGCGCTGGAGCGTGCAAACATTCACCCGTCGCATAACGATGATTTGCCATTTCAGGGTGGCGCGCTGGGTTTATTTGGTTACGATCTGGGTCGCCGTTTTGAGTCACTGCCAGAAGTGGCGCAGAGAGATATCGACCTGCCTGATATGGCGGTAGGTATTTACGACTGGGCACTGATTGTCGACCACCAGCGCCAGACTGTTTCTTTGCTGAGTCATGATGATGTCAATGCCCGTCTGGCCTGGCTGGAAAACCAGCAAATCACACCGCAGGGTGATTTTGCGCTAACCTCAGCCTGGCAATCTAATATGAGCCGCGAACAGTATGGCGAAAAATTTCGTCAGGTGCAGGAATATTTGCACAGTGGCGACTGTTACCAGGTGAATCTCGCCCAGCGTTTTCAGGCTACCTATTGCGGTGATGAATGGCAGGCATTCGTTCAGCTTAATCAGGCCAATCACGCGCCGTTTAGTGCATTCCTGCGTCTGGAACAAGGCACAATTTTAAGCCTCTCGCCAGAGCGTTTTATTCTTTGTGATGACGGTGAGATCCAGACCCGTCCAATTAAAGGCACACTGCCACGTCTGCCCGCTCCTCTGGAAGATAGCAAACAGGCAGAAAAACTGGCGAACTCGCCAAAAGATCGCGCTGAAAACCTGATGATTGTTGATTTAATGCGTAATGATATTGGTCGCGTTGCGGTGCCTGGTTCAGTAAAAGTGCCGGAACTGTTTGTGGTGGAACCTTTTCCCGCTGTGCACCACCTGGTGAGCACCATTACAGCTCAACTACCCGAACAACTTCATGCCAGCGATCTGCTGCGCGCGGCTTTTCCTGGTGGCTCAATCACCGGGGCACCGAAAGTTCGGGCAATGGAAATTATCGATGAACTGGAACCGCAGCGACGCAACGCCTGGTGCGGAAGCATTGGCTATTTGAGCTTCTGTGGCAATATGGATACCAGCATCACTATCCGCACGCTGACTGCCATTAACGGTCAAATTTACTGTTCTGCGGGCGGCGGTATTGTCGCCGATAGTCAGGAAGAAGCGGAATATCAGGAAACTTTTGATAAAGTTAATAGGATATTACGCCAACTGGAGAAGTAAGACGTGGACTACCGTAGCCTGACGCTTGATGATTTTTTATCGCGCTTTCAACTTTTACGCCCGCAAATAAACCGGGAAACCTTAAATCATCGTCAGGCTGCCGTATTAATCCCTATCGTTCGCCGATCGCAGCCGGGGTTATTGCTCACTCAACGTTCTATTCATCTGCGCAAACACGCCGGACAGGTGGCGTTTCCTGGTGGTGCAGTAGATGACACTGATTCGTCAGTTATTGCCGCTGCGTTGCGCGAAGCCGAAGAAGAGGTTGCTATCCCCCCTTCCGCCGTCGAAGTTATCGGCGTGCTGCCGCCCGTCGATAGCGTAACGGGCTACCAGGTAACGCCAGTGGTTGGCATTATCCCGCCTGATTTACCTTATCGTGCCAGTGAAGATGAAGTTTCCGCAGTGTTTGAAATGCCGCTCGCCCAGGCATTACATCTGGGTCGTTATCACCCGTTAGATATCTACCGCCGTGGTGATTCACATCGGGTATGGCTTTCCTGGTACGAACAGTATTTTGTATGGGGAATGACCGCAGGCATAATTCGTGAGCTGGCGCTGCAAATTGGTGTGAAATCCTGACTATACTTATCTTTACATCTACAAAACACTACTTGAGACAATCATCGCAATATTAGTTAAATCGCGGTTTTTGATTAGTTTAATTCATGTGAATAGTTAAGCCTGTCGCCGCGTTCCCTCTTACACTATGCGTTGTTATTAGTTCGTTACTGGATGTCCAGTCACCTTGTCAGGAGTATTATCGTGATTAGTCTATTCGACATGTTTAAGGTGGGGATTGGTCCCTCATCTTCCCATACCGTAGGGCCTATGAAGGCAGGTAAACAGTTCGTCGATGATCTGGTCGAAAAAGGCTTACTGGATAGCGTTACCCGCGTTGCCGTGGACGTTTATGGTTCACTGTCGCTGACGGGTAAAGGCCACCATACCGATATCGCCATTATTATGGGTCTTGCAGGTAACGAACCTGCCACCGTGGATATCGACAGTATTCCCGGTTTTATTCGCGACGTAGAAGAGCGCGAACGCCTGCTGCTGGCGCAGGGACGGCATGAAGTGGATTTTCCGCGTGACAACGGTATGCGTTTTCATAACGGCAACCTGCCGTTGCATGAAAACGGTATGCAAATCCATGCTTATAACGGTGATGAAGTCGTCTACAGCAAAACTTATTATTCCATCGGCGGCGGCTTTATCGTCGATGAAGAACATTTTGGTCAGGATGCCGCAAACGACGTGAGCGTGCCGTATCCGTTCAAATCCGCCACTGAGCTGCTGGCGTACTGTAATGAAACTGGCTATTCCCTTTCCGGTCTGGCAATGCAAAACGAACTGGCGCTGCACAGCAAAAAAGAGATCGATGAATATTTTGCTCATGTCTGGCAAACCATGCAGGCATGTATCGATCGCGGAATGAATACCGAAGGCGTATTGCCTGGCCCGCTGCGTGTTCCACGCCGTGCGTCTGCCCTGCGCCGGATGCTGGTTTCCAGCGATAAACTGTCTAACGATCCGATGAATGTCATCGACTGGGTAAATATGTTTGCGCTGGCGGTAAACGAAGAAAACGCCGCCGGTGGTCGCGTGGTAACTGCACCAACCAACGGAGCCTGCGGCATCGTTCCGGCAGTGCTGGCTTACTATGACCACTTTATTGAATCGGTCAGCCCGGACATCTATACCCGTTACTTTATGGCGGCCGGGGCAATTGGCGCATTATATAAAATGAATGCCTCTATTTCCGGTGCTGAAGTGGGTTGTCAGGGCGAAGTGGGTGTTGCCTGTTCAATGGCTGCTGCGGGTCTTGCAGAACTGTTGGGCGGTAGCCCGGAACAGGTTTGTGTGGCGGCGGAAATTGGCATGGAACACAACCTTGGTCTAACTTGTGACCCGGTTGCAGGTCAGGTTCAGGTGCCGTGCATTGAACGTAACGCCATTGCCTCTGTGAAAGCAATCAATGCCGCACGCATGGCCTTACGCCGCACCAGTGCACCGCGCGTCTCGCTGGATAAGGTCATCGAGACAATGTACGAAACAGGTAAGGACATGAACGCCAAATACCGTGAAACCTCTCGCGGAGGTCTGGCAATTAAAGTCCAGTGTGACTAATACTTTTCTTTCGCCCATCTGCAACGGATGGGCGAATTTCTCTCGCTTTCTCGTCTGCTGTAAATTTCCCCACTACACTTCCACTGTTGCGTCAGGCGTTTGTTGCCATGCGCTTACAGGGCGGCCCGCATGCAAAAAGCACAACGGATCATTAAAACCTATCGCCGTAATCGAATGATTGTTTGTACAATTTGCGCACTTTTTACGCTTGTAGCGACACTAAGCGTGCGGTTTATTTCACAGCGTAACTTAAATCAACAGCGGGTGATCCTCTTCGCCAATCACGCTGTTGAAGAGCTGGATAAAGTCTTGCAGCCCCTTCAGGAAGGACGCGAGCTTTTACTTCCGTTGATTGGCCTCCCCTGCTCAGCCGCTCATTTGCCTCTACGCAAGCAGGCCGCAAAACTGCAAACCGTGCGTTCTATTGGTCTGGTTCAAAACGGTACGCTCTATTGCTCCAGTATTTTTGGCTATCGAAATGTCCCTGTTTATGATATTCAAACCGATTTGCCTGCCCCACGGCCTCTTCTGCGTCTTTCCACCGATCGCGTGTTGATTAAAGGTAGTCCAGTGCTGATCCAGTGGTATCCCTTGTCATCACATAGCGGTGATGGCGTTCTGGAGATGATCAACATTGGGTTATTGACGACGATGTTACTGGAGCCGCAGTTGCCGCAAATTAGAAACGCCAGCCTGACGGTGGCCGATCGCCATTTACTCTATGATGACGGTCTGGTTGATTCTTTACCTCCGCTTAATGGCAATGAACGTTACCAGGTTTCATCGCAAAATTTTCCTTTTACCATTAGCGTCAGCGGACCTGGTGCGACGCAACTGGCGTTGCATCATCTTCCCAGTCAGCTCCCGCTGGCTGTACTGTTGAGTTTACTGGTGGGTTATGTTGCATGGCTTGCAACCGCACACAGAATGAGTTTTTCGCGCGAAATTAATCTTGGCCTTACGCAACATGAGTTCGAGCTATTCTGTCAACCTTTACTAAACGCACGTAGTCAGCAATGTATTGGCGTAGAGATATTGCTGCGCTGGAATAACCCACGTCAGGGTTGGATCTCGCCGGATGTGTTTATCCCTATTGCGGAAGAACATCACCTGATAGTGCCGCTTACCCGTTATGTGATGATGGAAACCATCCGTCAAATCCACGTTTTTCCAATAAGCAACCAGTTTCACATTGGGATTAACGTCGCCCCCAGCCATTTTCGCCGTGGCGTGCTGTTGAAAGATCTTAATCAGTACTGGTTCAGTGCTCACCCGATTCAGCAACTCATCCTTGAAATAACCGAGCGCGATGCCTTACTGGATGTTGATTATCGGATTGCCCGCGAAGGTGATGCTGCCAACTTACTGATTTAGTGTATGATGGTGTTTTTGAGGTGCTCCAGTGGCTTCTGTTTCTATCAG
>NZ_SZVK01000069.1:0-14471 GCF_005280595.1 Escherichia sp. MR
CCGCCCGCAGGGCAGGCGGCGATAACATCAGTTGTTTTCGTGTGTGTTGTTTTTCAGCAGGGTGCGGGCCTGATTAATCACTGCCTGACGGCGGGTAACACATTCCGGGACGGCAAGGCCGTTATCACGGGCGGCCCATTCACGTTTCCACAGTGCCTGTTCAGCGGTCTGAATCAGGGACGCCAGCAGTTCAGCAGAGACGGTCACCAGGCGGTTTTCGCTCACGTTGCTGATAATCTCCATCGCAGCGGCGGAAGAAATACCGGACTCCATCCGCTGGTCTTCCGGGATGTCCTCCAGGTGCGCCAGGACAGTCCTGATTTCATGATCGGTCAGAGAAATTTCCATACCGTCGGCCAGTGCCTGAATCTCTTCCGGGGACCAGATAAGCAGCATCAGCGGCGTGTTTCCCGGATACTTTGCTGCCAGCTCACGGCAGAGCGTTTCGCATGTTCCGTACATTTCGTCTCCTCCTTAATCTTTGAAGCACGCATCCAGTTCAAGAATTTCGGTATATGCCTCCATCAGGAGGCGGTTTGCGCGAAACAACGTCTGACGCACCAGACGTTCCGGCAGGGTGTCAGCATTAAAGCTGTACCGCCGCTCCATCTCATTCATGGTTGTACGCAGGTCGCACATGGCATTGGCCACCTCCGCCACTTCGGCGCGAAGTTTTTCGTGTCCGGCATAGTTCATTTACGCAGCCTCCGGCATAAACCAGTCATCATTCGCGGCCCCCTGCTGCATGGCCCGTTGTACGGCAGCCAGTCGTTGCTGTCCGGCACGGTGATACTGCTCAAGCAGCTCGATACCGATATACCGGCGTCCGGACTGGAGGGCGGCAACGCAGGTTGAGCCGCTGCCTGCAAACGGGTCCAGCACAATTGCGTTCGGGTGTGTGAAGCTCTCAATCAGCGGTTGCAGGCTGGTAACAGGCTTTTCCGTCGGGTGATGATGATTGCCTGAATATTTCCAGCCCAGCACGTCCGGCAGCGGGTTTTGTGGCAGACGCGGACGGCCTTTTGCCAGGATGTAGGCGCATTCGTGGCGATAGCCCACATATGCGGCCTTCGATGTGTAGTTTTTGGTGAAGACCAGGTGACCAACAACGCTGAATCCCGCATTTTTCCAGGCGGCCATAAAGCGATCAACGCGGTTCCAGCCGTAGAAGCTCACCATTAACGCGTCTTTTTTCAGCACGCGGAACATTTCATTACAGGCCGGTTGCAGCCACTCATCGGTTTTATCGCCGGCGATGGTGCGCCCGGAACGGTCACGGAAACCGACGAGATATGGCGGGTCGGTGAGGATGAAATCAATGGCGTTATCAGGAATACGGGCCATAACATCGATGCAGTTACCGAGGACAAAACGGGACATACGAAACTCCTTCTCTTACAGAGGGCACCGGGAGGGCACCCCTGTGGTGCCCGTTCCCCGCTGCCTGTGGGCTGTTCACCGCGTCCGGTAACGGGTCAGGCCGACCGTGGAATATCGCAGCCGTCGTCTTTTTGACGGCAAGGCTATGCCGCGAAAGCGGCTTGAAGGGCGTTCATCAGAAAAGGGCGACGGGCTGGCGTACACTGTCACCGACGCCAGCCGGGAGCGGTAAAAGCGCCCGTCCCGTGCCCGCCGGGCGCGGGACACTGACCACAGGCAGCGTTTATGCCGCGCCGCGTCAGCCGGCGCAGTAAAAAGAGGAGCACGGCGACATCCTTTGTCGGAAAAGAAACGGGCGGTTTCCCGCCCGTCTCCGTCATACTTCATCCGCCATAATGCGCCACATTGTCGACTATCCACGCAGGTCCGGTGACTTCCGGCAGCTCATCGTCATCTGTCGGGGAAGACCATTCCAGTTCCCCCCACAGCACATCAACGAGCTCTCCGCGCTCATACAACTGCCAGCCACAGAAATTGCAGCCCTGTTCGGCGTACCAGTGCTCCAGCGTGCAGCCGAAACGGCGGCTTAATTCTGCAACAACGTCGCTTTCCGGCTGACACCACGGCGTGTCGAAATCCACCTGAATGAAGTTTTCCCCCTGACTGCTGATATTCAGGTCATACCCACAAGGCCACTTCACGCCATACCGTTCTGTATACCAGTGATATGCAGAAGGAACACCGTTCAGAACACCGCCGTTAAAGCCATTCACTTCAATATCCAGGCGGGTCGGCAAAACCGTCAGCAGGTCAAACGGCATGGTTTTTTCCGGCAGTACGTTGTCACACAGACGATTCCACCACACCGATACATCCTCCTTACCCCAGATGTCACACCAGTCACCTCTTTTTGCGGTGAAATGCACAGTGATAGTTTCCCTGACATCATCCGGTAACCCTTCCCAGCGACGCTGTCCAGTACCGCTCTGCAGCCAGAGTTCATGCAGCATCAGGCAGTTTTGCTCATCCAGCAGTACACCGTTCTGCAGGTGTGTCAGCCAGCAGGTGAACGCGATATTTTCCGGCGATACAGCACCACGTCCGGCAGCCGTCACTCCGGGGCACTGCTCAGAGCGGATATTTTCAGTGATCTGCAGAAGTCCGGCACTTCCGGCCAGAAACAGCTGAATACCTTCATTTGTGGCGCGGCGATAAAACGGTGTGACTGCGCCGCTGGCCAGTCGTTTAATCTCAGCGATCTGTGCCGGTTCACCAGAAAAATACATACGATTCGAGCACCAGTTTGGCATGGGAATTCTCCTCTCACATGCGGCCTCCATCAGGCCGTGCCACACCTGTAACCGGGCGACCGCATACGAATGCAGGTGCGGCCCCGAAGCCGCAGCGCGTGGAGGAGGAACGACGAAACGTGACCGGGTGAGGAGGCCGGCGACAGCGACACACTTGCATCGGATGCAGCCCGGTTAACGTGCCGGCACGGCCTGGGTAACCAGGTATTTTATTCACAGAACCGTGCGCAAAATGCTGTGGATAAGCTGAACACAGCAGTCCACAGCAGGCATACAGCCACACTCTCAGAGAATTGAGCGCTTTTTAGTCACAATAATGACATTTGACTGTGTGTGGATTCAGTTATTAGAATACTGTATATACATACAGCAAAAGAAAAGGGAGATGAGAACATGATCCGCATTGAAATTCTTTTCGACCGCCAGAGCACAAAAAACCTCAAATCAGGCACACTTCAGGCGCTACAGAATGAAATCGAACAACGTCTGAAACCACACTACCCGGAAATCTGGCTGCGTATAGACCAGGGCAGCGCCCCGTCTGTATCTGTCACAGGAGCCCGCAACGACAAGGATAAAGAACGTATCCTGTCTCTGCTGGAAGAAATCTGGCAGGACGACAGCTGGCTGCCTGCAGCATGAGTACCGTTTATCACCGTCCGGCTGACCCTTCAGGCGATGACAGTTACGTGCGACCGTTGTTTGCCGATCGTTGCCAGGCCGGTTTTCCTTCGCCTGCCACTGATTATGCTGAGCAGGAACTGGATCTGAACAGCTATTGCATCAGCAGACCTGCAGCCACCTTCTTTCTGCGCGCCAGCGGTGAATCGATGAACCAGGCTGGCGTGCAGAATGGTGATCTGCTGGTAGTGGACAGGGCCGAAAAACCACAACACGGGGACATCGTTATCGCTGAGATCGACGGTGAGTTCACCGTCAAACGACTGCTGTTGCGCCCACGCCCGGCACTGGAGCCGGTTTCAGACAGCCCGGAGTTCCGCACACTGTATCCGGAAAACATCTGTATTTTTGGTGTTGTCACTCACGTGATACACAGGACGCGGGAGTTACGCTGATGTTTGCACTGGCTGATATCAACAGTTTCTACGCCTCATGTGAAAAAGTTTTCCGCCCGGACCTTCGCAACGAACCAGTCATCGTACTCAGCAATAACGATGGCTGTGTGATCGCGCGCAGCCCGGAGGCAAAAGCCCTTGGCATCAGAATGGGGCAGCCCTGGTTTCAGGTGAGACAGATGCGCCTGGAGAAGAAAATACATGTATTTTCCAGCAATTATGCGCTGTACCACAGCATGAGCCAACGGGTTATGGCTGTTCTGGAGTCGCTTTCTCCCGCAGTTGAGCCCTACTCAATTGATGAAATGTTCATTGATTTGCGGGGGATAAATCATTGCATCTCTCCGGAGTTTTTTGGTCATCAGCTCAGGGAACAGGTAAAAAGCTGGACAGGACTCACCATGGGGGTGGGCATTGCGCCTACAAAAACGCTGGCTAAAAGTGCACAGTGGGCAACAAAGCAATGGCCACAGTTTTCCGGTGTGGTCGCGCTGACGGCAGAAAACCGTAATCGGATCTTGAAGCTACTGGGGCTGCAGCCAGTTGGTGAGGTCTGGGGAGTAGGACGCAGACTGACGGAAAAGCTGAATGCGCTGGGTATTAACACAGCACTGCAGCTGGCGCAGGCTAACACGGCATTCATCCGGAAAAACTTCAGCGTCATTCTTGAGCGTACGGTACGCGAACTCAACGGCGAGTCCTGCATATCCCTGGAAGAAGCACCACCGGCAAAACAGCAGATTGTCTGTAGTCGCAGTTTTGGTGAACGAATCACAGACAAAGATGCCATGCACCAGGCTGTTGTTCAGTATGCAGAGCGGGCCGCAGAGAAACTACGTGGGGAGCGTCAGTATTGCCGGCAGGTGACGACATTTGTACGGACATCCCCCTTTGCAGTAAAAGAACCCTGTTACAGCAATGCCGCTGTGGAAAAGCTTCCATTACCCACACAGGACAGCCGGGACATTATTGCCGCAGCATGCAGAGCGTTAAACCATGTCTGGCGTGAAGGGTACCGCTATATGAAGGCAGGAGTCATGCTGGCTGATTTCACACCATCGGGTATAGCGCAGCCGGGATTATTTGATGAGATCCAGCCCCGTAAAAACAGCGAAAAGTTAATGAAAACACTCGATGAACTGAACCAGTCTGGAAAAGGGAAAGTGTGGTTTGCGGGGCGAGGAACCGCCCCTGAATGGCAAATGAAACGGGAAATGCTCTCGCCTTCGTATACAACACAATGGACTGAGATCCCCATTGCTTCATTCTGATATATCAGAATAATTTTTGCATTTTAAGGCGCACATCATTCATTGCCTCCTGCACCGAATCAGTAGCAGAAGGAGGCATTTTTTCAGCAGATTGCAAAGCACCGAGTTCAGTCAACACAGCTCTGATATCGGCCTGAGAAGGCTTCCATCCTGTCGTCTGACTGAGTAAGGTTACAACCTGATCTGCTGAAAACTCCTCGCTCAAAATGGCAGTCAGCAATACAGGCAGGCGAGGATCAAGTTGGTGTAACGCCATTCCAGAAATAAATGCATTCCGGAACAGCTCACCACGCTCAGAACGCGGAACGGACTCTATCGCTTCCAAAGTTTGAAAGTCTGCAGCTTTTTCCGGATGCAGATAAAGTGTGAATTTTTTCCTTTTCCGTTCATCGTCCACAATATTACTCCTCTTTGAAAGCCGCGATAGCTTCAACCAGTGCTGTCTGTGGCGACTCCATCATCACTACTTTTTGCCCAAGATGGTGCCATGCCGTTTTTATCGAATCATAGATCAACGGGGCCCCACCACCGACAACATAAACACGATTCACATGATGAAAATCACCGAGCTCATTGACTACTTGCTCCCCCAGACTGGCAATAGCCCCCTCAATGGTATTAAGGACCAGATCAGTTTTTGTTTCGTCATTTATAACCTGCCGAACAAAGTCCGGGTCATTACGACGTTTAATCAATTCATCTGCAACGAGGAAACTGGTATCACTGGATGCCATGCGCAATGCACTCATTGCAGCTTTCGTAACTGAAGACACACCAATGCCAGAATTACCATGAATGGCACTTACAGAGTCAAATTGACCAACGATAACACCAACATCAAGCGTAGTGCCGCCAATATCAACTACCAGCGATTTTTCGAACTGACCAACTTTATCCATGACCAGACGAGAAAACACAGCTGGCAATGATTCAGGCATCACATCAACGTGTTCAATGGTGAAAACATCGCCTTTATTAAGACGAATCGGCCTCATTAAATTCTCAATTTTACGCTGAATGTTGAGTTCATTTTTTTGACACTCTTTCGTGTAGAACTCACTGATAGGCAAAGTCACAGTCAATGATACAGGCTGAGGCGCTAATCCACTATTCAGTAAAGCGTGATGCACAGCTAACAGGTTAACATCCGTATATTGATACTCAATATGAGTCGTAAGAATAGATTGGTTGCTAACTTCATCATACGTGTATTTTTTACCATCCAGTTCATAGTTAAATGTCTGGCGAATCCCTAACCCGTCAACCTTCCATCCATGACGAAATGAGTTTTGCGACAACGACTTACAGATTTTCCCATTGTCATTCCATGCCAACTTGATTGTTGTTGAACCATCATCGCAGTATACGTTCATCTATAGCCCCTTAAATACTCAATCTGAGTAAATCACTGTTTCTGGTTGCAAGGTAATACTCAATTTGAGCACTATCATAGTTATGAAATCACAAAACACAAGTAATATTTATTACATCATATGACATACTTCATATTTCATACTTCACAAATATGAATGCATGTTGACACATCAGGTTACCGTGTCAAAATATCATCATACTTCACACATCACATTTATGAGGTTGCAATGATTACTGTAGTTGGTGGGAACAAAGGTGGTTCAGGGAAAACTACCATTGCATCAAACCTGGCTATTGCTCTCGCAAATAAAGGAAGGGAAGTCTGCCTGTTAAACGGAGATCTACAACGAACAGCCGCAAAACATCATGCAGAACGAGAAGCTGCAGGACTGTTACCAGCAATAACCCTTGTTGAGAAATTTGATAACCTGACACAAACACTACAGGCTCTGAATGAAAAGTTCGATGATGTAATAGTGGATGTCGCAGGAAGAAACTCAAAGGAATTCATAACGAGTGGAGTTGTCGCACATCAAATAATTGCGCCACTACAGTGTTCTCAACCAGATCTGGATACTCTTACAGAACTAGAACAACAGATAGACGCAATGCGTAACCTTAACCCGGAACTTAAGGTTTATTGTTTACAAAGTATGGCAACAACCAATCCGGTTTTGAGGGGAAATGAGAGAAAAGAATTCCTTGAATATCTTGAAGAATTCCCAACAATTCAAGTCCTGGATTCAGTTATTTGTTTCAGAAAAGTCTATCGCGATTGCATGAGCAACGGCACCGGTGTAGTAGAAACGAACAATACAGCAGCCAGAGCAGAAATTGAACATTTAATGAATGAGGTATTTGGCCCATGGTGAAGAAACCCAGCCAGCAAGCATTAAACAGAGCTGCAGTTACGGTAGAACAAGCAGAGGCTCTGGCTCAGCGCCTTGCGGATAAACCATACGGCGCGCCGGAAAAACCCGAACCAGAAAAACAATGTCGGACGACAATCTCTCTTGGTGAAAGCATGCTTGTCACAATAGAAGATCTGGCATTGAGGAATAAACGCAATGGTAAAGATCCAAAAAATGTAAGTGCCATCGTCAGAGTAGCCCTTGAGCAATACTTAAAAACACTAACGTAATAATCAAGAAGTTATTACTTATGAAATCACACTTGTGAATTCACACTGTTTAAGCACCCTTGCATACAAGAGATCACATATTGCAGTGGTCTCTTCTTTTATAGAATAAATCACAATTCATAATTATGATTTGTGACTTATGCGTGTCTGTTTTTCAGCATTGTGACAGCATCGGACTCAGGCATCGAAAACTGCACCCGGTGCCGTGCAGCCACATCCAGCGCAAACACCTTCGTGTAGACCTCTGTTGAGCTGATGGACTTATGCCCCATCAGGCTCTGCAGGACCTTCAGCGGTATACCGGCATACAGCATGTGCATCGCATAGGAATGGCGGAACGTATGTGGCGTGACCGGGACAGAGAACGTCACACCGTCAGCGGCAGCGGCGGCAACCGCCTGCCCAATCCAGGTCCTGACCGTTCTGTCCGTCACTTCCCAGATCCGCGCTTTCTCTGTCCTGCCTGTTCGTTTATTACGCCGTTCCATGGGGATTTTCAGTGTGGCCACCATCGTCTGCAGCTGGCTGACGAACCAGGCGTCGGAGAGCGGAACCAGCCGGTGAGTCTGCTGACCGGCGGGCATTCTTCCTGCCGTCCTGGCGGCTTTTTCCGTCCGTTGTTTCAGGGTCGCAAGCTGCACAAACGGATACGGAGGCGCAAGCGAAAAATCCCCCCTTGTCAGCGCCAGCGCTTCGTTAATTCGCGCGCCCGTGTTCCAGAGCGTCGCCAGCAGCATCTTGCGGTGAAGATCCGGCACGTAGTGGAGCAGGGCGCTGACTTCCGGCGCCAGCAGGTATTTCGGGAGTTCGTCCTGAACGAGAGCCATCTGGCGAAGTGCCAGCGCTGCTGGGTAGTCTATGGCGACAGGTAATGATGTGTTGCTTACTGGTATACAGTTAGCGGGAAGCGAAGTCATCGACATATCCCTCAGTGAAGACGCTTATGGATGGTGTCGCTGCGGTAATTTCAGAATATGCCATCATCCGCCCTGTATAGTGCATCTTCCTGCAGAAGGGTTTCAGCCGCCACGGTAATAAATGCTCGTACCGTGCAGATAGCATTCTGCACACTCCCCGAACTGATATACACGGGTTCAAGAGATTCGGTAACTCCATTACGGTGTACCAGTGCGTTTCGGGTCTTGATTACACCCTTAATCTCCTCCAATGGCCACTCATGTGGCGTTGTCAGCATCCTTGAAAAATACCGACCTATCACTTTGTGGCTCTGAAATGTCTTCTTCGCTACAAGAGACTGAGCTCGCCAGGTATAAACCTTCTCAGGAGTGTCTTTATCCGGCTCCTGCTCGACCCATTTGGAAGCAAGTAATTTTCTTCTGTCTTCCTTATTAGGAACCAACGAATCAGCCTCGTGCAGGAACTTCTGTAAATGCGGGGGATGACTAAGAAGTGCTCTTGCGCTGTACATCAGAAAGCTGTCCAGTACACTCACGCAATGAACGTAAGCCATCCGCTCTACGATCCTGGGTTGGTTGAACTGCATCAGGCTCTCTAACTCATCCAGTTCAGCCTTTGCATCCTGCAGGCGGTCAGGAATACTGGCAAGCGAAGCCTCAAAATATTGCTGCTCAGCCGCCTCTTCCATCCAGTCCTGAAACCAGCTGTATTCCTGCGCTGCCGCATCCCATTCAGGAGTTCCTTCCTCAGCATCCGGATAATTTTCCGCAATCCATTCGTCACGCCGTTCCTCCTGCATTTCAAACAGCAGTTCTTTCATACTTCCCATTTAAACCTCGCCATCAATGATGTAATCCCGCCATCAATTACTCCTCTGACCTTCAGGGGGCGATAATGTAATAGCCTTTAAAATAGTCATCTATCTGACAGGATTGCCAGGGCGGAGCACAATGTTGGAACAGCGGTTTTTTGTAGTCACCAACCAGTTGCCATGAGTCCGAGTTATCCATTCGTTCTGCAACCATTCTTCCGTTACGTTTCAGGATTTTTGGCGATTTCCAGTTATGTCTGGCGTTAATCATTTCTGTTGGCGTTGCGTATGCCGCTCCTGAATACAGCCATAGCTCTTTATGGCCATATACATCCTCAAGCTCCCGGACCACATCGTAAAATGATCTAAATGTTGGTTTACCCATACCTCGCCTCAAAAATAGTATCCGGTTCAATAGTCACGCAGAGTAATGATGACGCGCAGCACAACCCTGCTTCTGTCACACGGATGATTTTCCCATGACGTCATCATTTCAAGGCTGATAATAAGCAGTCACATAACCACGCCGTTAAATTACCGGAGAGCCGTTTTCGTCAGATCCGACTTTCCTGAATATCACAACTTTCCGGAAGTGTACCACGCTGAGGAAATAATCATATCGCTGTTTTCCGCCCCTGCGCGGCGCATCACAGGTCAGGGAGATGACACAACATATAGTGTCAAGAGCAGCTGAATTCAGCACTACATGTTGTGCTTACAGGGTGTGGCGCTGTGCGGAGGGGGAGGAAGATCCGTAACCGCCGGAAACCGGATCTGCACGGCGGGAAACGGGCAAATGATATGATAATTAAGCAATTAACATAAAATCATATCAGATATGATTTTCATCGTTAAAAATTAAACAATATCTGATATTATCAGAAATCAGGAGCACACAAATCATGCAGGATATGATTTTTACCTGTCAGAACATTATCAGATGGAGCGTGCAGGATGGATCAGTAAATGACGTTTTCACTCAGCTATGAACAACTGACCCGGTTTGCGGAAAAACGCATTCGGGAATGCAATCTGGACAGCCAGGGCGCGATTTATCTCTGCGAGTCAGCCAAAGCCGGAGCCGTGCTGATCTTCTGGCATGAACTGGCCATAAATGGCTATGCCTCAATGAATGCCATAAAGAGACAGGAGCTCATTGACGCCGACTTTCAGCGCCTCAGAAACCTCATCTGGCCGGAGGATGACAGGTAATGACCCAGAGCCGCCGACCGTCGCCACTGCAGCGGAGAGTGCTGATTGTGCTGGCTGCCCTTGATGAAAAACGGCCGGGACCCGTGCTGACGCGGGACCTGGAACGGGTGCTGGAACGAAGCGGGGAGGCCCCGGTCTACGGGCCAAACCTGCGCGCCTCCTGCCGTCGTCTGGAGGATGCCGGCTGGCTTCGTACCCTGCGCGCCCCGAATCTGCAGCTGGCTGTCGAGCTGACGGACGCCGGCCGGGCCGTGGCACAGCCTCTGCTGCTGGCAGAACAGGACCGCCTCCGGGCAGAACAGCGTGCGGCAGAAGTCGTCGTACTGCCGCTGGTCCCGGCAGCAGGTCTGCCCGCAGACGGCACTTCTGCCACTGATCTGGCGGTGGAGCTGAACGGCATGACGTATCAGGCCTGCCGTGGGGATTTTGTGGTACGTCTCGACGGCAGCACCTGTCTGCAGTTATGGAATAAAGAAGGCAGGGTGGTACGCCTGGAGGGCGATCCGCTGGAAGTGGCGCAGTGGCTGCAGGCCTGTCACGATGCCGGAATGGAGGTTCGTGTACAGGTTAATGAAAGCGTCACCCCGTAAAACATACCAGCACGGTTTACACGTCATCCCATGATGGAAGCCGGTTAACTTTCCTGCGCCACCAGTGGAAAGAGGCCATGAGCAGTCCGAACAAAAAACCACCCGTGATACTTATAATAATGGCCTCACCTGCCACCATTCCTGACGGCCCCCAGTAGATAAACCACATTGCACATCCCCAGGAAATGCCCCATAAGCTCCCCATCAACAGCGTGACCTGCCAGAACGGCATAAAGGGTAATGGCGGAAGCCGGATACCCAGCCGCCAGAGAATACGCAGAAGAGGAGGGGCATAATTGCTCCGCCACATCTTTTTGCTGTCCATCAGGGCAATGGCCCGGGCTTTTTTCTGCTCAAAGGTCACAGGAGCACCTCCGTTCCATGATGTAAACGTGACACAGCTTATTGTTATTGATTATTATTATCATGCTGTGGTTATGTTGTCATGCATCAGTACACTGACAAAAGTGCAAAAGAAAGGAAAACAGGCAGATGAACAGAAAATATTATTTTAATAATATGTGGTGGGGATGGGTGACGGGGGGATATATGCTGTATATGTCATGGGATTATGATTTTAAATACAGATTACTGTTCTGGTGTATTTCTCTCTGCGGAATGGTTTTGTATCCGGTTGCAAAATGGTATATTGAAGATACAGCTCTGAAATTTACCCGGCCTGATTTCTGGAACAGCGGTTTTTTTGCTGATACACCTGGAAAAATGGGATTGCTTGCTGTTTATACGGGTACTGTTTTCATATTATCTCTTCCGTTAAGTATGATATATATTCTTTCTGTTATTATAAAAAGGCTGTCTGTAAGATAGACAGCCTGTCTTATATTTTATTTAAATACCCCAGAACTTATTCGCTTTTTCCACAAGCGATTCATCAATCAGCGCACCGGTGACAGCCATCAGTAAACCATACCCGATAATGCCTAAAGCGCTTCCGGTAAGAATACTGAAGACCAGTGCAACAAGAGCCGTTGCGGCATTGCCTGCTATAATGGCTTCTGTTTTAACAAAAAGAGGACGCCAGTTCTCTGTCCGGACAGCCTTACCAAACTCAGTGATCCAGTCAGCAAGACTTGTAAATTTTCCTGCATATCCCAGTCCCCGACTGAATCTGTTCAGATTAGACGATATATCAGACAGCTTCACAGACTCAAGGGCTGCGGCAATCGCTGCACGATCTTTTGCATTAATTTTTTTGTTAATGTCAGCCCGGTACTTTTCATACGTTTTTAATGCCTCTTCAACATTACGTATTTTCTTCCCTTTAGCCTGCCCGGCCATCTCTCTGGCTAACTGCTCAGCTTTTGCACCATATTTTTCTGAAACTGATTTCAGGAACTCTGTTGTGAAATTAATTGCGTCTTTCGTTGCCTTCAGTTCATCCTGTTTTCTTTTCTCTTCCGCTATCTTCTGATTGATGCCGGCAAGCTGGTTACGGATATTCTCTTTTTCCTTCAACAGGGCATTAAGAGCGTCATTTGCATGCTTTTGCTCATTTGTTCTGGCACTGAGGTTATTTCTCGCCGAATTTACCGCAGATTCAGCAGAGGTGATTTTATTTCTGGCATCAAGCAATCGTTGCCGTAACTTATCCCATTCAGCAACTTCAGCATTATAAATTTTCTTGTCACCTTCCACATCCTCTGTCACCACCGGATTCCGGTCATTCAGAATATTGCGTTTATAATCCAGACCGGAATGGGTCAGAAGATAATTCAGGTTTGCACGGTTATCGATGACTGCGCTGGTTGTGATTTTTATCGTACCGGCAAATCTCGGATCACCGCTCACAACAATAGAATGATTTGTTGATGAACGCCCCGGGAATTTTTCAGGGGAAACTATCGTTTTGCCGTCAGGCGTGTTTTTCTGTTGCGTCAGCTGTTGTTCAGCTCTGGTTAATGCATTACGGGCCGTGTTAAGCGATTCCGTCACTGAACTGAGTTTATTCCGGGCCTCTGAAATGGCCCTGTCATTCCGTGTCTGCTGCCCGAGCAGACGGGCCTGTTGTGCATCAAGAACGGCAAGGGCTGCCCCGCCATTTTTTCCAGCTCTGACAACCGCGTGTCCAGAATACCTTTTCTGCGCTCGTATTCAGCAAGCATATCAGCGGCCTTCTTGTCTGCGTTCTGCGCATCCTTCTGCCGTTTTTCAGCCTGTTCGATTAACGACCTGGCCTCCCGGGGAGATATACGAAGAGAATCAGCATCAGCAAACAGCATCCGGCTCTCTGTATGCAGCCGGAGGGCGTCATATCCGGCGATTTCAGTACGGAATCCGTATTCTCTCAGCTCTGCCTGCAGGAGTCTGAACTCCTGTCGTGTAATATCAGCGGCATCTGCGTTTCCGGCACGGAGTGTTTTCAGTGTGTTTTCATCTTTTTCCCTTGCAGCAATCGCCGCAGAGAGGCGTTTTCCGGCTTCAGTGCGCTTATTCTCATTTTCTTTCTGCTGCGCGCTGAGCGTGTTTTTGTACGCTGCGATTTCCTTGTCCCTTTTTTCGATATCACTTCGGGTTGGGGAATCATCGACCCACTCGTTTCCGCCCCAGATGGTTTTGTTCCCGAAGGAACTCCATGCAGGCGGGGTACCATGAAAGACATCGACACGTGGAGGGTTTACATAAATATCAACGGCCATAATTTCATGGCCATCTGAATCATACCCCAGCGATTCTGCACCGGGATTTGTAATACGTACAGGGTCAGACATTCGGTATCTCCTTCATCCTCTGAGGAAAACAAATGAATTAACTGCTTACGTATATGGATACATATACAGTATTAATTTATTAAGGAGAAAATGGCATGTCAAGATTTAATGATAGTGATTATCATTAACATGAAGTGATGTTACACCGTTCAGAAAGCCTGCTGACGCTGTGGCAGCATCACAGTCTGAGTATTCTCTGGTGCAATACAAAAACCGGACTTTCCCGTAACAACAGACAATGTTACGGGAAAAGTTACAGAACTGAGCCACAAAATATCTCAGTACCTGAGATGCATAAAAACACCGTACATATGTTTCTCAAAAGGGGGATGATCGTTATCCAGCCATTTCGGTGGATCGGTATGCAGAACACCAATCTGCTTCATGCCGGTATGCTGCCTGGATTTTCTCGCGCAGTAATCACTGTCTTCATATCCCATCGTTTCGATGACCACTCTGGCCGTCTTTCCGTCAGGAGCCCTTGCTGTGACAATGAAATCCGGCAGGACATATTTCTTTTCACCATTAACATAAACTTCTGTATCAAACAGGGGCCTTTCCAGACTTAATTCCGGCGTACCTGGCTCTGATGAATCCCCTAATGATTTTGGTAAAAATCATTAAGTTAAGGTGGATACACATCTTGTCATATGATCAAA